>NZ_DAHVQP010000060.1:0-38248 GCF_027317685.1 Saccharomonospora sp. | reverse complement strand
TTCCGGCGGAGGTTATGTCTGATGGGGCGCGTGAGTGCGGTGGTGGGTGTCGGTCTGGCGGTGTTGGCCGTTGCTGGGTGTTCGGAGGGTGTGGACGGGGATGCGGCGCCGACGTCTGAGTCGTCGGTGTCCGAATCGGCGAGTCCTTCGGCGAGTGCTCAGGCGGGTGGGTCGGAGTTGCCGCATAGTGGTGCGCCGGCTGTGGCGGATCCGTTGCCGGAGTCGGCGTTGCCCAGTGATCCGTGTGAAGTGCTCACGCCGCAGCAGGTTGAGGAAATACTGGGCGAAGGAGCGTCGGAGGGTAAGCGGAAAGACTTGGATGAGCTTGGGCCGGGCTGTGACTGGGGGAACCAGGTCACCCTCGGTGGTTTTCAAGTTAGTTTTCATACTGCCACCCGGCAAGGCTTGAGTGCGTCGTATGCCTATGCCAAGCCACAAAGCTCCATCTTTCGTGAGGTGGGACCGATTGAAGGTTTCCCTGCAGTGGCTTACAAGGACAGTGAAGACGACCCTATTTGCACTGTGGTGGTGGGGTTGGCCGATGAGTATGCGATATCCACGGGCGTGGCTCTGAGCATGGAGAAAAAGAACGCCGGGGTGGATTCGTGTGGGCCTGCCGAGAGGATCGCTGCGACCGTTGTGGGGAATCTGAAGGACCGGGCGGGGGAGTGACGATGGGGCTGTTCGACGGGGTCGAGAAGACTCTCCAAAAGAACCTGAACGACGTTCTGGCCAGCAGGGGCATGGTCCCGCTGCACGAGTTGGTGCGTCGGATCCACGAAGGGGATGCGTCGAAATGGCATGAGGCCGCCACCAAGGCCGACAGTGTGGTCCAGGCGCACCAGGACGCGAGCGAGCGCAGCAGGAAAATGTTGCAGGTCCTGGAAAGCTCATGGACCGGCGAGGGTGCCGACGCCGCCGCGAACAAGATCCGCATGGGGGCCAAGGCGGCGGAGATCTCCGCTGATGTGTACGCCGCCAATGCCCGGCAGTACACCGACAGTGCATACGCGTTCGACAACATCAAACAGCAGCTGCCCTCGATTGCCGAGAGCCCACCGGAGCGGGGCTTCGTCGACGTCTTGACGCCGTGGGACACCGATACCGAAAAGCAGATCAACCAGCACAAGGCCGACGTCGAGCGTGCCCGACAGATCTACGAAGGCTACGAACAGGCCATGCAATCCGCGCAACAGAGCGTGGTGAAGGACTTCGGCCCGCTCGATTCGCTCGACACGTTCGACAGTGAACTCGGCACCATCGAACGGGACGAATCCGGTTCGGCGAAAAGCTCCGGAACGGGCATCAGGACATTCAACGAACCCGACTCATCGTTGCCTGCAGGCCCATCGGTTTCCGGTGGCTCGTCGATCCCTTCGCCGGTCTCCGGCTCTGTTCCGGGTGGTTCGACGCAGACGCCGAGTTTCCAGACACCTAGCCTGCCGGGCTCGTCGCAACCGAACGACAGCACCTCGGCGTCGGGATACGTGCCTCCGGAAGTGAGCCGTCCCGCGCCCGGCTATGCCCCGCCGAACCTCAATCCCAGCACTGGTTTCGGCCCGGGAAGTGGTGGCAGCGGTACGCCCAACACACCGGGTTTCGGATCGATCGGCGCGCCGGGAGGTTTCGGCCCGGCCGGTGGTTCGTCCACAGTGGGCGGTGTCGGGGGACGTTTCTCCGCGCCCGGTATCGGCGGTGTGCCCGGCGGAGCCGGTGGCGTCGCAGGAGGCGGGGCCGGTGGCGCGGCACCCGGTGTGGGCGCGGGGAGGGGCACAGGCGCGGTCCCCTTCGGCCCGGCCGGTAGCGGCGGACCCGGGGCTGTCGGTGGTCCAGCCGGTGGTGCGTCCGGCGCGGCCGCCGGACGAGGCGCGATGCCCATGGGCGCCATGGGCGGTGCCGGTCGCGGTGGTCAAGGCAGTGAGGACCAAGAACACCAGCGCCAGTACGTCCAGGCCACCGACGAGGCCTTCCTGCTCACCGAGGACGGTGAAGTGCTCCGCGACCCGACCACAGGCCATGCCATCGCGCCTCCGACCATCGGTGGGTAGACGTGACGTCCGTGTTGACCCGTCCGATCGCGTTGCCCCGAGTGGTGTTGCTGCACCTGTGGGAATTGGAGGGCCTCGGCGACCCACACCCACTGCTGGGAGCGTTCGACGTGTACATCCCGCAGAGCGAGCGGGGTGAGTTCACGAATCATTGCTTCCAGCGATTGGCCGAACTCGACCTGGCCCACGGGGACATGCTCACCCGCGAGTTCCGCGTCATCTTGCGGGTTCTGGCCTCACCAGGCCGGGAACTGTACTGCTGGAGCGCCTACACCGACGACCCCGACCGGGACCGGAAGTTCCTCGTGGCCGCCGCGGGTGGCGAGGCTGCGGCCATGCAGGTGCGAGGCGAATCGGTGGCGATCGTGTCGATCGACGAACGCCGCCTGGTCGAGGAATTCATCGGTGAACTTCCCCAGGTTCCGCCCGCACCGGTGCCGGAGCTGCACACAACCAGACAAGCTTTCGAGGCACGCGATGAGAGCCACGACATGTTCGCCGCGCGGCTGAGTCCGGAAAAGGAACTCGAGGAACGGCTGAAAGCTCCGCGCGAGGCAGTGCACCAGGTCTACGTCGGTGGCACCTCAGACGGCCGGTACCGCCGCAGCAAGCCGTTCTCCGTGATCGACCTCCGCGATCAGGGGCGGATCCTGGTGTTCGCCGACGAGCAGCAAAACCTGCACTGTCTTCCAGGAACTCCGGCCAATCTGGCCAAGACCTTGGTGACAGCCTGGCAAACTGGGTAATCGGCTCAGGCGTACATGGCCAGCCAGATCGCGATGAACTGATCCGGGGTTGGGCTGACCTGCCGTTCGAGCGTAAAAAGCGGGTTTGACCTGCGGGAATGCTTGTCATTGTTTCTCACGGGTTCTGAGCCGTTCCGGGGCTTATACGGCCTGGAGACGGCCTGGCGCGAGCTTGCCAAGATAGAGCGAGTCGCTGCGGTGCTACGGTCGGGCTGCTGTTTAATTACTTGAATAGGAGTGTCGCCAAAGCGATAATGGCTGACGCAGTCCCTGCGACTGCGGAGAGAGATGCGGCCACTCCGCCGACTCCTGACAGAACTCTGTGCGCCAATTGTCCCCAGCTGCTGGCGCGTATGGCCATCTTCATTTTCTGCCACTTGTGCTGACGTATATGGCACCCTAGAAGTATTCCGTAGGAATTATTGCGGCAAGGTTCTTTTTCTCGTGTTGTTGCGCAACACCACATCGGCGCTTGGAAAAGTGTGTATAGTACTACCAGTCCGGAAAGAATCGCGATGAAACCAGGACCTATTGTGGCCCCCAGCCAGCCGTAAACTACAACCCCCAGAAGAAGGTAGCCCCACAATTGCCCCAGTCGTCTTTTTGTTGCTGCCTTCACGTGATAACCGTTGCAGATTTATAGCTGGTTTGGATAGCCCCAAGTGGATGATCTTCAGCATCCGTCCAAGTGAGATTGGATGGAGTCTTGCACTCACCTTGGAGTGCACGTAGGAAGCTTAGATCTAGGCAGTCGGACTCAGCGTTGCAACTAGTGAGCTGCCCATTTCTCTCCTCCATCCCGATACACAGCCTGGAACGCGGCCGGTGGTGCCGTGTCAAGGGTCGAAGATCGCGTCAGCGACGCGGTAGCGCCCTTGACGCGGTGCCACCGGCCGTTGTCACGATCCGGTGTAGGGGTGAAGGATGCTTGTAACGACGCTCTCACGCTCAGCAACCGAGCGGGTACGACGCTGTGATCTGGGGAAGAGCTGCCCGTGCTCTACGTGGATATGTGCGCCGCCGGTGCGCGGCGCTCCTCGTCCACCGCGCGGGCCGTGCCGCCCGGCCGGTGGGCGAAGCGGAGCGGGAGCCCACTGGCCGGTGCGGATGCGGCCTCAAGCGCGTCAGGACGGCCGCGAGCGCGCCGCCGCTGGCGGCGCGTCTTGATCCCATAGAGCCAATTTCGGCAAGCAATGGTATTAATCTATCAAAAGACGTATCCGATCGTGTTCTAGTGTCTTTTTTAGGAGGTCTTCCGAGGCTCCGACATGTTTGGCAATCCATATTCTGGCTATCAATAGGCTTTTCCAATAGCTTTGCGCAAGAAAATCTATATCCGGCAGATCTCGATTTGCATGCTTGACAGCATTGTATGCCTTGCTCGCGTCTTCTATCCATTTATCTATATTGAAGGGAGCTAGACTAGGCAAATCGCGCGAAACGCGCGAGAGTCGCTGCGCAAATGTTTCCCTCCCTGCTTTTTCCTTTGATAATCCATCGTGTCGTGCGACAAGGAACCCGAGAGCTTCTAAGGAAATTCCTAGCTGCGCTACTAGCGTCTCGATGCTGGCGTCGCGGAGCTCCAGAAGTGACATCAGTGGGTCAATAGCCCTGCTATATTCCTTATGTAGTCGAACCCATCGGTCCATCCCTTGCTTTCCGATATTAGAATAACGGAACAAGTAATCTACATTTCCAGATTTGCGCTTATCGGAATGATGCAACGTCCTTATGGAATGGACGGCATGCCATGTGTGTCCATGAGTAGACCCGTCTATTGTGGTCACTGAATCCTTGTGGCTGGTAGCTTGATGTGCGTGGAACCCAAGTGGTCTCCAGGATGACACGCGGACCAAGTCGCGAATGGCGATGTGTAAAGATAAGTGTTCCTGCCACTCTCTGGCTCGTTGTGTATGTGTCTCAACGAGCATTCGTTCGCTTACTTTAGTCTCATCTGGGCGGTCGCCAGAACCGTAGCTAAATGACGGGCGAATTGTTAGATTAAGTACCCGCGAAATCTTAATTTCTGGAGGTGACTTGAGTTGGATATTAATGGCCTTTATTCTCTTGGTGTCATCCCGTTCAAATGATGTTTTGGTGCTCTTGATTTCCATCCATTCGCCCAGTCCTTCGATCTCTGATCGGAACCCGTTTATTTTTGAGTATTTGCGTGCGTCGTATGCGCCGAGTATTGCATAGTCGACTGCAATGCGTCCTGTTCCAATTCCGCTCATAAGTTGATGCCTAGTGCCAGCTTTATGGCACCCAATGAGCACGATCGACCCCGAACTGTCCAGGAAATCTAGCGCACTGGGAAGATCTCGATGGTTCGTTTCCGCGTAGGGAAACATTAGCGGCTCCGAAGCAAACCACGCCGCCGCTTCAGGCGAGTCCGGGGAGAAGGGGACTTCAAGGTATACTCTTGAGTTGCGTTTAAATAGTTGGGCTGGGATGGCGGGGGTGTCCTTCATTCCATCATAAATGTAGCCAATCCTGGGAGTGCCCTCTTCTATTACATTTGCCACAACCCGATCCTAACTGGTGAATATGGATGCAAGGAGTATAGATTTCAACGATTTGGTTGCAGCGATGGTTTCTGTTGCAGTAAAACTATATGGATTGGCAAGTGAATCAACTACAAACGCTCCCGCGGAGCGGCATATCAATGCCCCTGCAGCCATATCCCACGGTTTGTTGCTGAGGATGACGCAGGCGTCGGTACGGCCTTCGGCTACCCAGGCGAGATCGAGTGAAGCTGCACCGAGCATTCGGATGCGTTCGACGTTTGCGGCGAGCGCCTTGGTAATGGCGAATCGTTGTTGATTTTTTTCAATGGCTCCAGGGCCAGTGGCGTAGTCGCCGATAGAGACGATGGCGCGGCGTAGGTCGGTGGTGTTGCTGGCGTGGATGGGTTGGTTATTACAGTAGGCGCTGCTGTCTTTGGTGGCGTGATAGCGCAAGCCTAGAAAAGGGGCGGTGACGACGCCGATGACAGGTTCGCCGCGGTGGACCAGCGCGAGCGAGGTGGCGCAGAGGGGAATGCCGTGGGCGAAGTTAGAGGTGCCGTCGATGGGGTCGAGCACCCACACGTACTCGGTGGTCTCATCGAGGGCTCCGCCGCCGTCTTCTTCGCCGAGAAAGTCAATGCTTGGGGCGGCTTGGTGGAGGTGGTCGCGGATGGCGTGTTGGATGCGGACGTCGAGTTCGGTGACGTAGTCGCGGTCGCCTTTGGCGCTGACGGTGCCGGGTGCTTGGGTGGTCATCATCCGAGACCCGATGTCGGCGGCCTCATGAGCGATGGTCAGTAGCTCGTCCAGGTTCTTCATGTGGTGATCTCCTTGCCGCGCGCCCATAGGGACTCGAACACCTGTGCAAACGTCTCGAACAAGCCGGGAGTACCCGTCTGCTTCTCGGCCACGATCGTCGGTGACTCGACACCTCGGGCGTCGGGTAAGTAGGGCTGAATGACGCAGGTGACGTCGTCGATGAGGGTGATGTTGAACCGAACCACCTCGTCGTAGGTGCGCAGGCGCAGGTTCGGCTTCGCCTCGGGCGAAAGCTTGGTATGGAGACGCTGCAAGGTCTGGATGTTGAGCGCGGTCAGCGTCGAGAGCACGCCATCGGGGTGGGATTCTTCGCGTTCGCGGTCCTTGATGTGGTGCCCGGTGGGGTCGAGGAACAGGCATTCGACCACGGTGCCGGTTTCGAGCAGGTCGAGTAGAGCTTTGTCGGGGTAGCTCTGGCAGAGCAGGTTGAGTGAGAGGCCGACCATGCTGATCTTTTCGGCGTTGTCGAACAGCTTGTGTGGCGGGATCTCGTGGGAAAACGCTGGGCGGCTGGGGAACACGGCCGTCACACCGGCCATGCCATAGCTTGCCGGTGTGGCTGGCCTTGCTCGGGGCGGCGTCGGCGTGGTCGCTGTGGGTGGTTCGGGTACGAACTCGATGCCGCCGGTGTGCTCCTGGAATAGTTGCTCAGCGGTCCAGCCAGGGAACATCGCTTCGAGCACACGGCAGTGGTCGGCGTACGGCAGGCCTTGCAGGTCGCGGGCGAGCCAGCGATAGAACTGCGCCTTGCTCGGCCAGCTCCCGACCAACTCCGGATCAATCTGCTTGGCGAGTTTGTCGTACTCCTTGCAGAACGCGCGATGCCCTTGCAGGTGCCGTTGCCGTAGTAGCACCTTCAGCACGATCGGCTTATCGCCCATTGCTGTCTCTCCCCCGTGTCGTCGGTCGCGAGACGACGCTACCACTCAGACGAGACATAGACGAGACTCAATGAGTACAGGAAGTTCGAGATGCGACACGCACGGTGTCGTGACGTGACCCTCACTCGGACGACAGTGGTGGTGTGCCGCCGAACGGGGCGGACCAACACAGGAAGAGAACCACAGGAGAGGGTCACGGCGCGATGACGATCCCCAAGGGGTACCGATTCCCGATCGAGTTTGATGCGGCTTTTCCGCAGGGCTTGGTGATGGTGGGTGAGGTGTCACCGGACACTGAGTATCAGTCCCGTGAGGACCGGGCTGCTGGTCGTCCTGCACGGCAGAAGGTGGACGAGGCCACGGGTAAGCGGCAGTGGAAGGCCACGGTGACCGATCCGTCGGAGCCGAATGCCAAGCGTGCATCGTTCGAGGTGACGTTTTTGGCGGATGTGCAGCCGGTGCCGACCACGTCGGAGGCGTTGCCGGGGATGCGGCCGATTGAGTTGGAAGGGCTGACAGCCGAGCCTCGGGTGGCTGGGAACGGTGAGTTCAAATATCAGGCCTACGTCTTTCGCGCAACTGGCTTCAAGGCTCCGTCCGCTGGTTCGGGAGACGGGCGCTCGGGCAAGACCTCGGCTACGTCGGGCGGTGGCGAGTCCTCGGCCAAGGCCGCATGAGGTCGGCTGCGGGCGTGGGAACGACGTGATGGCAACGAAGAAGCAGGTCCGGGCATGGGAAGAGGCATACCGCCGCTACGGAGCGACCTCCGACCGCGTGGCCCGGACCCAGGAAGTGGACACAGCGACAGCTCACGACATGGCCTTGGCCTCGCAGGAGGTGGCGGCAGCCTGGCGCAGTATCGCTGCGAACCCTGACTTGCCGTGGTGGACGCTGGCGGCGTTGGAATCGGCGGCGCAGGCATTCGAAGAACAAGCCCGCGACTGGCAGAAACGCACGGCCACTCGCTCGTGTGGAGTGGGCACGGTGCGGCCACGATCCCGGACTTCTCGTCGGCGGGGCGGGCCTGGCTCAGCGGAAGGGGTGTAACTGGGTGCCGTTCAACCTGACATTCAGCCTTGGCCCTGCAGCGGAGGCGGGTACGCGGGCGTTCTGTTTCGTGGACGAGTCGGCGACGTTGGTGGTGTACGCGGACCCGGATTGTCTGACGATCGAGCCGCCGCGTGATCCGGCGTTGTGGCCGGACTTCGCGAAGTTCCTGTGTCAACTGCGCAATGCGGCTGACGAGTTGGCCGGGTGGTTGGAGCGTGAGCCCGCGTGTTCGGGCGTGGAGCAGCAGGAGTGACCGTGATGGCACGGAGGTGAGTGCACGTGGCGTCGTGGTTCTGCCTCCGTGCCTGAGCATGTTCCGTTTTTATCGAGTCATGAGGAAGGGGGTGTTAGATGTGGTCGAGGATGTGGGGCCGGTGCCGCAGGTGCGGACGTTGATGCAGGCTCACGAGGCTCTGGTGGCTGAGCGGCCGGGGTTGGATGCTCCGGCGCGGGTGTGGCGGCGGTACTACCTGCGGAGTGCGCGGGTGTATGCCGAGGTCGCCGAGATCGATCGGGGCCACCATCACGAGGCGATGTATTGGGCTGATAGGGAACGGCGTAAGGCCGACGAGCTGAAGATCACGGCCCAGTAGAGCGACACACAGAGGACGACAACGGGAGCGTGCGGGCTGTCGGCTTGTGCGGCGATACCGCACGCTCTCATTTACTGATTGATCGTTAGGCGCAGAAGCGGTTTTTCTTGGCTGTCAACCGTTTGGCCGCTTCTGCGCTGTCCACACCAGACGGAGTAGACAGTGGATAGCCTAAACATGTGCTGTGGGTGGCTGTCAACCGGGCACCCCGACGTATTGAATGATCGAGCTTTTGCCGGTGCGGCCCTGATCGGGGGTGAGCGCTGGTGAGTGTGCGTGGATCGCGCTGGGTCGATCCGGCCCCGTTGGAAGTGGTGCGGCCTCGGTTGCCGTGGTGGACGTTGCTGCCTCGGTGGGTG
This sequence comes from Saccharomonospora sp., assembly GCF_027317685.1. NCBI lineage: Bacteria > Bacillati > Actinomycetota > Actinomycetes > Pseudonocardiales > Pseudonocardiaceae > Saccharomonospora > Saccharomonospora sp. The sequence continues at coordinate 29,245 of NZ_DAHVQP010000060.1, read as the reverse complement.
CAGCTTGGGGCGTTGCCGTTCGTGCTCGTTGGCTTGGTCGGTTGGCTGGTGGTGCAGCTCGGTCGCCTGTTGTGGCGTTACCCGCTCACCCTCGCGGGAGCGGTGCTGGTCGGTTGGGTCCAAGCCGCCTTCGGGTGGTGGGTGCTCGCCTTCACGCTGCTGGCCGTGGTTGTGGTGCTCGGGTTGTGGTGGCGGCTGCACCGCGACTCCTTCACCCGCCTCACCGTGGCGCAGGCGCGCACGGAGTATCGCCGGTTCGGGGTGTACGCGTGTCAGTGGCGGACGGTGATGCGCCTGTCCGACCTGGTCAAACGCGACCAGGGCAAGGAGTACCGGCCCCGCCTCGGCCTGGTGCGCGCGGACGGCTGGCGTGACCGGGTGCGGGTCCGCATGGTCAAGGGGCAGGCCCCAGAGCAGTGGGAGGCGCACGCCTCCGGGTTGGCGCACGCCTTCCGGGCGCAGACGTGCCGGGTGCGGGTGCGTAAACCCGGCCGGTTGGAACTCGACCTCGTTCACCATGACCCGCTTGCCCACTCCATCCCGGCACCCGTGCTCGCCGAGAAGCCGGACACGGTTGATCTGCGACGTGTCGTAGTCGGGCGCACCGAGACGGGTAGGCCGTGGCGGCTGCGGCTGCTGGGCCGTCACCTGCTCGCGGTTGGTGCCACGGGCGCGGGAAAGGGTTCGCTGGTGTGGGCGCTGGCTCCGCTCATCCGCGCGGGCCGGGTGCAGCTTGTGGGGATCGATCCCAAGGGCGGGATGGAGCTGGGGCAGGCTCCGGAGGTGTTCCAGCGGGTCGTGTTCGGCAACGGCCCCGACGCTGTGGCCCTGTTGGAAGAGGTCGCCGCCACGGTCAAGGAACGCGCGGCGCGGTATCGGGGGATGCTGCGGTCCTGGACTCCCGCGACGGGTGCCCCGTTCCTCGTCCTGGTCATCGACGAACTCGCGGACGTGTTGGCCTACCAGTCGGATAAGCAGTTGCGGGAGCGGGCGAACCGGGCGGTGCAGACCATCACCAGCCAAGGGCGCGCCCCCGGTGTTGCGGTGCTCGGGCTGGTGCAGGACCCGCGTAAGGAGGTCGTGTCGTTCCGGCACCTGTTCCCCACCCGTGTGGCGCTGCGGCTGGACGAGAAGACGCAGGTGGACATGGTCCTCGGTGACGGGGTGCGGGAGCAGGGCGCGGCGGCGCACGAGATCTCCGAGCACACCCCTGGTGTGGCCTGGGCCAAGGAAGACGGGCGGCGGGAACCGTTCCGGGCGCGCGCGTTCCACGTCACCGACACCGACCTGGATGCCCTGGCTACCTATGTCACCGGGCGGCTGGTGCGACGGGCGCAAGTGCTGCCCTTCCCCGACCGGGACGGCGGCACGGGCTGGTCTGGGGGTGCGGCGGCATGACGTCCGTGGCCTCGTTCCCCGGTGACGTGGCCGGCCAGACGCGGGCGCAGCGGATGCGGCAACCGCTCACCACCGAGGTGATCACGGCGACGGCGGAGAAACATGGCGTGTGTGTGCGGCCGTTCACCATGGAAGTCGGCGATCCCGACACCGGTGAGTTGCGCTACGTCGCCGTGCCCTGTGGCTCCACGGTCGAGTCGGTGTGCGGGCCGTGTGCGCGCAAGGCGAAGGCGCTGCGGCAGACCCAGTGCCGCGAGGGCTGGCACCTGGACACGGAGCCTGATTTCACCCCTGAGCCACCCAGCGCCGAACAGACGCAACTCTTGGAGTACCGGGCGGATCTCGTGGCGGCCTATCGGCAGGCTCTTGCCGAGGGTGCGGAGTGTGACGCCGAGGAGGTCCGCGAGGAAATCCGCGGGGTGGATGAGGAGTTGCGAGCCTCCGGGATGCGGGGGCGGTTGCCCGCGGTGGACCCTCCGGCGGCGCGGCCGAAGAAGCGATCCACCAAACGCAGGCAGGACGCGCCCAACCTCCCGCGACGCCGAGTCGAGAACCGCACGATCGGCCGAGAGTATGCGGGGCGGTTTCGGCCCTCGATGTTTGTCACCCTCACCCTCGACACCTACGGGCGGGTGCGCGAGGACGGCACTCCGGTCGATCCCGGTAGCTACGACTATCGGCGGGCGGCGCGGGATGCGGTGCACTTCTCCGCCCTGGTGGATCGCTGGTGGCAGAACCTTCGCCGAGTGGTGGGATGGGAGGTGCAGTACTTCGCCACCGTCGAACCCCAGCGGCGGGCGGCTCCGCACCTGCATGCCGCTGTCCGGGGCTCGATCCCGCACGAGATCGTCCGGCAGGTCACGGCGGCCACGTATCACCAGGTGTGGTGGCCTGCCCATGACCAGCCTGTCTACGGCGGTGACCACGTGCCCGTGTGGGACGCGGACAGGAGGGTGTTCGTGGACCCGGACACCCGGCAGCCACTCACCGGCTGGGATGACGCGGTGGAGCAGGTGAAGGAACCGGCGCATGTGGTGACCTTCGGGGCGCAGGTGCATTCGAAGGGCATTCTCGGGGGCACGGAGGAAGCCGGGCGGCACATCGGCTACCTGACGAAGTACCTCACCAAGGCCACCGGTGAAGTCGTCGAAGCGAGCAGTTACCGGCAGCGGGAGCATCACGATCGACTCCATGCCGAGTTGTCGGTCACGCCGTGTTCGCCTCGGTGCGCGGTTTGGCTGCTCTACGGCATCCAACCCCTCGGTGCGAGCGCGAAAACCGTGCCGGGGCGGTGCAAGGGCCGCGCGCATCGGCGCTCCACCCTCGGCTTGCCTGGGCGGCGGGTGCTCGTCTCGCGCAAGTGGTCGGGCAAGTCTCTGGCCGATCACAAGGCGGACCGCAAGGCGTTCGTCCGCGACATGCTCGCCTCGGTCGGCATCGAGAAACCCGAACAGGACACCTCACGGCTGGTCTGGCGCAAGCTCGCTCCCGGCGATCGGAATGTTCCGCCACGGGCGCACCTGCTGATGCGGGCGATCGCCGAACGCATCACCTGGCGGGCCGAATACGACCGGGCACTGCTGGCCGCGCAGGGCCCACCAGGCGGGCCGGAGACTTCGGCAACTCCGCAAGCAGCGTGAACAACGATGGGGGAGAAGCAGCTTGGGCAAGATCGTCAGCTTCGAGCGGTTGTGGACGGTCGAGGAGGTTTCGGACTACCTCGGCATTCCGGTCAAGACGCTCTATCAGTGAAAGTGGCGCGGCGAAGGGCCGCCCGTGCGCAAGATCGGCCGTCATCTCCGCTATGACCCGGCCAAACTCCGTGCCTGGGTCGAGGCGGCGGACGAGGCGGCGTGAGTTTCTTCGGCAATTCTCGATTGGGGGCGTGAGTGGGGCATATCCAGGATCGGTGGTATCGGGCGAAGCGTGATCCGGTGACGGGTCAGGTGGTGGTGAACGCCAAGGGCAAGCCGGTGATGGAGCGCACGGAGCTGTACGGCAAGGGGATGCGCTACCGGGTGCGCTACCTCGACCCGGACGGCAACGAGCGGGCCAAGACGTTTCCTGACCGGCAGAAGAAGCGGGCTGAGGATTTCCTGATCGCGGTCGAGTCGGACAAGCGGGAGGGCAAGTACGTCGATCCGCGTGCGGGTCGGGTGTCGTTCAAGTCGGTGGCGCTGCGGTGGGTGGAGGCGCAGACGTTCGACTACACGACGCGGGAGCGGGTGCAGAGCCGGGTGGCGACGCATCTGTTGCCGTTCTTCGAGGGGCGGTCGATCGGGTCGATCAAGCCGAGTGACGTGCAGGCGTGGCTTCGCTGGTTGCAGGATCGCCAGGTGGCCTCGACGTCGCGGGTGCTGTACTTCTCGCACCTGGTGTCGGTGTTCAGCTTCGCCCAGGAGGACAAGCTGATCGTCACCAATCCGGCGCGGTCGCGGAGTGTGACGCGGCCTCGGGAGGACAACGCGCGGGTGCGGCCGTGGTCGGGACAGCGGGCTCGGGCGGTGCTGGAGGCGATGCCGGAGCAGTACCGCCCGGCCGTGTGGCTGGCTTCCGGGCTCGGGCTGCGCTCGGGGGAGGTGTTCGGGTTCTCCCTCGACGACGTGGACCGGGACCGCAACGTGGTCCGTGTGCGGCGGCAGGTGCGGCTGGTGGAGAACCGGCCGGTGTTCGCGCCGCCGAAGCGGGGCAAGACGCGGGAGGTGCCGATCGGGGCGGCGCTGCTGGATGATCTCGACGCTTACGCGGAGCGGTTCCCGTCGACGCCGGTCACGCTGCCGTGGCGGCATCCCTCGGGTGAGCCGGTGACGGTGAGCCTGTTGATGGTCAACGCCGAGGGTGGGCCGGTGCGGCGGACGACGTTTCGCACGTCGGTGTGGATACCGGCGTTGAAGCGGGCGGGGATCGAGGCGCCGACGCGGGCGGACGGGATGCACGCGCTGCGGCACCTGTACGCCTCGGTGCTGCTGGACGCGGGGGAGTCGGTCAAGGCGGTGTCGGAGTACCTGGGCCACGCGGACCCCGGTTTCACACTGCGGGTGTACACGCACCTGCTGCCGTCCAGCCACGAGCGGACCCGCAAGGCGGTGGACGCCTTCTTCGGGACGGTGCTCGACGGTCTGGACGGCCCGGACGAAGACCAGGCGGCGTGACGGCCTGGCCACGGCCTGATCTCGGTCCGGACCCCGGAAAGCCCTGCTAGGCGTACATCGCCAGCCAGATCGCGATGTAGTGCGTGATCGCCGCCGCCACCGTGCAGGCGTGGAAGAACTCGTGATATCCGAACGTTTCGGGCCAGTAGTTCGGCCAGCGGGTGGCGTAGAAGATCGATCCCACCGTGTAGAGAGCCCCACCGACGAGCAGCAGCACCAGCGCCGCCACACCGGCGTTGTGCGCCAGTTCCGGCAACACGAAGATCGCCACCCAGCCCAGCGCGATGTAGATAGGCACGCCGAGCCAACGCGGCGCCGTCGGCCACAACATCTTCAACGCGACGCCCGCGACCGCGCCACCCCACACCACGCCCAGCACGATGTAGCCGGTCGGCTGGGACATCGCCAGCAGCGTGAACGGTGTGTACGTACCCGCGATGAACAGAAAGATCATCGAGTGGTCGGCGCGTTTCATCCACGCGTACGCCCGGGGGCTCCAGAACCTTCGGTGGTACAGGGCGCTCACCCCGAACACGCCGAGGACCGTGACGCCGTAGATCGACGTCGCGAGTGCGGCGAGCCCGGACACGGTCGATGCGGCCAGTGCGATCAGCGTGGCCCCGGCCGCGACCGCCCCGAAGAAACTCCAGAAATGGATGTAGCCACGGAAGCGGGGACGGGTGTCGACGACTTCGGACAGCGGGAGTTCGGTTTGATCGTGCGTCGCTACGCTCACAGAAAGAAGGCTACGGAACCGTAGGTTGGTTCGCACAGTCCCTGAATGGGAGTACAACGAAACTCACTTTGCCGCCAGGCGTACGCTGCCGTGATGTGAGTCTTCGGTCGTTCCTCTCCCGCGTGGTCTACACGGTGTATTCGTGGCGGCTCAAGCAGCAGGCCGCGGGTCGGCAACCGCGTCACATCGGCATCATCCTCGACGGCAACCGCCGCTGGGCGCGCGAGGCGGGGTTCACCGACGTCAACGGTGGTCATCGGGTGGGCGCCCGCAAGATCGCGGACTTCCTCGGCTGGTGCCGGGAGGCCAAGGTCGAGGTCGTCACGTTGTGGCTGTTGTCGACCGACAACGTGCGCAACCGTTCCAACGAGGAGGTCGCCGCACTCCTGGAGATCATTCCGGACGTCGTGGACGAACTCGCCAAACCGGGCAATCCGTGGCGGTTGTCCATCGTGGGCGCGCTCGACATGCTCCCCACGGACGTGGCTGCGAGGCTCACCGCCGCCGCGCAGCGCACCGACGGGCGCAACGGCATGATCGTCAACGTCGCCGTCGGTTACGGCGGGCGCCAGGAGATCGCCGACGCCGTGCGCAAGTTGCTGCAACAGCACGCCGACGAAGGCACGTCCCTCCAGGAACTCGCCAAGACCCTCGACGTCGACCACATCTCCGAGCACCTGTACACCTCGGGGCAACCGGACCCGGACCTGATCATCCGCACTTCGGGTGAACAGCGGCTGTCCGGTTTTCTGCTGTGGCAGTCGGCGCATTCGGAGTTCTGGTTCACCGAGGCGTATTGGCCCGCGTTCCGGCGGGTCGACTTCCTCCGCGCTCTACGTGACTACGCGGTTCGCCACCGCCGGTACGGCGGATGAACTTCCGGTGAACATCCGAAGTCTCATTCGACCGTGTCGGCACGCCTGCACGAACCGTGAGTTCCGTCACTGGTGATTCACCTGGCTGGCTGCCTGCGTGAAACACGCGTCGCAGGTAGCTTCCGAAGTGGTGGCACACGAATCGAGGTGGGCCACCACGGGAGGCCCTGGTCGTGGCAGTGATGAAGCGAACGGCGGCGACGCTAACCGTGCAGCCGCTTCCGAAACGCGCGAGGGGGCCGGCACCGGGCCCTCGTGGCCGCATGCGCTGACACCGGCGGATGTCGGATGTGCGACCAGCCAGGGCAGTGCCCGGCCCAGCGAGTGCGGGGCGTGGTGCCGACGCCCCTGAGGGAGATGCCGTCGTGACTGCGCAGCGTTTGCCCCGAAAGGACTCCGGCCGCTCATCCGACTCCGGCGACACAGCCGACCGAACCACCCGCACGTACGTGTTGGACACCTCGGTTCTGCTGTCGGACCCGTGGGCGATCACCAGGTTCGCCGAACACCACGTGGTGTTGCCACTCGTCGTGATCAGTGAGCTGGAGGCGAAACGCCATCACCCCGAGCTCGGGTGGTTCGCCAGAGAGGCCCTTCGGCTGCTGGACGAACTCAGGCGCACGCACGGCCGCCTCGACGTTCCCGTGCCGATCGGCGAAGAAGGCGGCACGGTGCACGTGGAGCTGAACCACTCCGACCCCACAGTGCTGCCCCCGGGTTTTCGCACCGACTCCAACGACCACCGCATCCTCGCGTGTGCGTTGAACCTCGCTACCGAGCGTAAAGAGGTGTCGCTGGTAACCAAGGACATCCCGCTTCGGGTGAAGGCCGGTTCGGTGGGACTGACCGCCGACGAGTACCGGGCTGACGAGGTGACCCCCTCCGGATGGACGGGCATGGCCGACCTCGACGTGCCCGCCGAGGCCATCGACGCCCTGTTCGCGGGGGGAGAGGTGGACCTGGCCGACTTCGGTCGCCCCGAGGCTCGCGAGCTGCCGTGCAACACGGGCCTTCGCCTGCTGGCCGGCACGACGAGCGCTCTGGCACGGACCACGCCCAGCAAGAGAGCACGACTCGTACGCGGCGACCGCGAGGTGTTCGGCCTCCACGGGCGGTCGGCGGAACAGCGCATCGCACTGGACCTGCTCATGGACCCCGACATCGGCATCGTGTCCCTCGGCGGACGGGCGGGCACGGGGAAGTCGGCGCTCGCGTTGTGCGCGGGTCTCGAAGCCGTGCTCGAACGCGGGATGCACCGCAAGATCGTGGTGTTCCGCCCGGTGTACGCGGTGGGAGGCCAGGACCTGGGCTACCTGCCGGGCACCGAGAACGAGAAGATGCAGCCCTGGGCTCAGGCCGTGTTCGACACTCTCGGCGCGGTAGTGAGCCAGGAAGTGATCGACGAGGTGTTCGACCGCGGCATGTTGGAAGTGTTGCCGCTCACCCACATCAGGGGTCGGTCGCTGCACGATTCGTTCGTGATCGTGGACGAGGCACAGTCGCTGGAACGCAACGTGTTGTTGACCGTGTTGTCGCGGCTGGGCACGGCGTCTCGGGTGGTGCTGACCCACGACGTGGCGCAGCGCGACAACCTGCGTGTCGGCAGGCACGACGGTGTCTCCGCCGTGGTCGAGAAGTTGAAGGGGCACCCGCTGTTCGCGCACCTGACATTGACGCGTTCCGAGCGATCCCCGATCGCCGCGTTGGTCACCGAGATGCTGGAACACCACGGGTGACCCGCCACCGCTGACCGTGTCCGCAGTCTGTGTAGTCGTGTCCGCAGTCTGTGGCGTTGTGTTCGCACGCTGTGTCGTCAGCGCCCGAGTCCTCGTCCGTGTCCGTGTCCATGCCGCGGACACGGACGAGGGCGTCACCAGCCGGTGGGAAGAGGACGGCCCTCGGTGAAACCCGCCGCCGACTGCACGCCCAGTACCGCGCGCTCGTGGAACTGTTCCAACGTGGCGGCCCCCGCGTAGGTGCACGCCGAACGCACACCGGCGGTGATGGAGTCGAGTAGGTCCTCCACACCGGGAGCCTGGGGGTCGAGCGCCATCCGGGAGGACGAGATGCCTTCCTCGAACAGCGACTTGCGGGCTCGTTCGTAAGCGTTGTCGGAACGCGTGCGCGCGGTGACGGCCCGCTTGGAGGCCATGCCGAAAGACTCCTTGTACGGCCTGCCGTGCTCGTCGTAGCGCAGGTCGCCGGGCGACTCGTACGTGCCCGCGAACCACGATCCCACCATGGCCGCCGACGCACCCGCCGCGAGAGCCAACGCGACATCCCTCGGGTGGCGGATACCGCCGTCGGCCCACACGTGTTTGCCGAGCTCGCGGGCCGCGGCCGCGCAGTCGAGCACCGCGGACAGCTGTGGGCGTCCGACACCGGTCATCATGCGTGTCGTGCACATCGCGCCGGGGCCGACGCCGACCTTGACGATGTCGGCACCCGCCTCGATGAGGTCACGGGTGCCTTCCGCGCTCACCACGTTGCCCGCGACCACGGGCACGGACGGGGACACCGAGCGGACGGCTTTGAGCGCGGCCAGCATCTTCTCCTGGTGACCGTGGGCGGTGTCCACGACGAGGACGTCGACCCCGGCTTCGAGGACGGCCTCGGCCTTGGCGGCCACGTCGCCGTTGACCCCGACGGCGGCCCCGATGCGCAGGTGGCCGTTCGCGTCGACGGCGGGGGTGTAGATGCCGGCTCGAACAGCTCCGACCTGGGTCAACACGCCCACGAGACGGCCGTCGTCGTCCACGCCCAGGGCGAGTGTCTCGCCACGTTCGTGAAGCCGCTCGTACACCTCGCGTGGCGGTGTGTCGAGCGGGACTGTGAGGACCAGCCGATCCAGTACGTCGGTGAGCCGGGCGAAGCGGTCGACCCCGGCGCACGCGGCTTCGGTGACGATGCCGAGGGGACGGCCGTCGTCGTCCACGACCGCCACAGCACCGTGGGAACGCTTGCCCACGAGGTTCAAGGCGTCGGCCACCGCGTCCCCCGCGCCGAGGACAAGCGGGGTGTCCCACACGAGGTGCCGGCTCTTCACCCATGCCGTGATGTCGGCGACCGCGCCGGGATCGACGTCCTGGGGAAGGATGACGAGTCCACCACGCCGGGCGACGGTCTCCGCCATCCGTCGCCCGGCGACGGCGGTCATGTTGGAGACCACGATCGGGATGGTGGTGCCCGTGCCGTCGACGGTGGAGAGATCGACGTCGAAGCGTGACTCCACCGCGGAGCGGTTGGGCAGCAGGTAGACGTCGTCGTAGGTCAGGTCGTGAGCGGGCCTGTGGCCTTCCAGAAACTGCACGATGATCCAGCGTACGCGGTCGGAGGTGGTGGTGTCAGCGTTTGCCGGGTGGGTGCCCGGTTTCGGGACACGGATGGGGGAACGCGGAGAGAACAGTCTCCTCGGCGTTCGGCCGCGGGACCTGTCTCGGGGACCGCGTGACTTCCTGCGTGACTTCGTCGCGGGCGGCGGCTTTCGCGGGGCGGTACGGGTCGGCGGGTGTGAACCGTGGGTATACCGTCGACGCATGAGTGACGACCTCGTACTGACCCCGGATGCCGAGCGAGTGCTCGAAGTGGCGGGAAGGCTGTTCTACGACAACGGTATTCACGCTGTCGGGGTCGAACGGATCGCCGACGAGGCAGGTGTCACTCAAGAAGCGCTCCACGGTTGCTTCGGCTCCAAGGACGAGCTCATCGGCCACTACGTGAAGCGATGGGACGAGCGCTACCGCGAACATGTGCGCGCGGTGGTCGAACGCCGGGGCCGGATCTCGCCCGCACGGCGCCTGCTGCTGGTGTTCGACGCCGTGGAGGAGTGGATCGCGACGGAGAACCCACGCGGGTGCGTGTTCGTCAACGCGCAGGCCGAACTGCCCGACGCGGGCCACCCCGCCCGCGAGGTGATCCGGGCCCAGAAGCAGTGGATGTTGGATTACCTGCGGACTCTCGCCCGGGACGCGGGTGTCCGCAACGCGCGCAAACTGGCGACGTCGCTGTTGATCCTGCTGGAGGGTGCCGTCGTCACCGCCTCGTTCGGAGTCGTGCCCGGCGCGGTGGGCAATGCCAAGGAGGTGGCCAGGCAGCTCGTCGAGACGTGCTGACGAACCGCCCGGCCCGACTCTTCGCTCAACGGTTGCCGCGCGCCATCCTCAGCACGTCCAGCGCCTCGTCGAGTTGGGCTTCGGTGAGTTTCCCGTTCGCCACGTGCCCGCGTTCGATCACGACGTCCCGAATGGCCTTGCGTTCGGCCAGCGCCTGCTTGGCCACCGCGGCGGCTTCCTCGTAACCGAGATAGGCGTTGAGCGGCGTGACGATCGACGGCGAGCCCTCGGCGTAGGCGCGGGCGGTGTCGACGTTGACGGTCAACCCGTCGATCACCTTGTCCGCCAACAGCCGGGACACCGCCGCCAGCAGCCGAGCCGACTCCAGCACGTTGCGGGCGATCACGGGCAGATTCACGTTGAGTTGGAAGTTGCCTTGCGATCCGGCGAACGCCACGGCCGCGTCGTTGCCGATCACCTGCGCCACGACCTGCAGAGCGGCCTCGCAGATCACCGGGTTCACCTTGCCCGGCATGATCGACGAGCCCGGCTGAAGGTCCGGCAACGCCACCTCGGCCAAACCCGCGCGTGGACCCGATCCCAGCCAGCGCAGGTCGTTGGCGATCTTGTGCAGCGAGACCGCCACCGTGCGGAGATGTCCCGAGGTCTCCACCACGCCGTCCTGGGTGGCCTGCGCCTCGAAGTGGTCCCGCGCCTCGACCAACGGCAGACCCGTCACCTTGGCGAGCTCGTCGGCCACCGCCCCGCCGAACCCGGGAGGAGCGTTGAGCCCCGACCCCACCGCCGTGCCACCGATGGGCAGCTCCGTGAGCCGGGGCAACCCGCTGCGCAGGCGCTCGATACCGAATCGCACCTGTGCCGCCCATGCCCCCGCTTCCTGGCCGAACGTGATCGGCACGGCGTCCATCAGATGGGTACGACCGGCCTTCACCACGTCCCGCCACTCCGCGGCACGCCGTTCGAGCACGGACGCCAGATGGTCCAGCGCGGGTATCACGTCGTTGAGCACGGTCTCGGTCGCCGCGATCCGGATGGTGGTGGGGAATGTGTCGTTCGACGACTGGGAGGCGTTGACGTGGTCGTTGGGGTGCACTTCCCGGTTCAGGGACCGCGAGGCCAGGGTGGCGATGACTTCGTTGGCGTTCATGTTCGACGAGGTCCCCGAACCGGTCTGGAACACGTCGATGGGGAAGTGTTCGTCGTGCCTGCCCTCGGCGACTTCGTCGGCGGCGGAGGCGATGGCGGCGGCCAGTTCGCCGTCGAGTACTCCCAGACGCGCGTTGACCCGCGCGACAGCAGCCTTCAACAACCCCAACGCACGGATCTGGGAACGTTCCAGACCACGGCCGGAGATCGGGAAGTTCTCGACGGCACGTTGGGTCTGTGCGCGGTAGAGCGCGTGGGCGGGCACAGCGACCTCGCCCATGGTGTCGCGCTCGATCCGGTACTCCTGTTCAGCCATAGGGCCCAGTCTCGCGCAGCTTCGACGCCCCCGCCGTGTGGTGTGAAGCACTAGGATCGCCACTGCCATCGCAGACAGCGCAGACAGCGCGGGTGACGAGAGGGGCGATGGGCTATGAGCTCGTCCGAGACGTTGACGGCCGACCTGCTCATCGTGGGCGCGGGTCCCACCGGTCTGTACGCCGCGTACTACGCGGGTTTCCGCGGCCTCTCCACGGTGATCGTCGACTCCCTGCCCGAGGCGGGTGGCCAGATCACGGCGATGTACCCCGAGAAGATGATCTACGACGTGGCCGGGTTCCCCGCCGTGCGTGGCCGGGATCTCGTGAAGGCGCTCGTCGAACAGGCAGGTCAATGGCAGCCCACCTATCTCCTCGGCAGGCAGGCCGACGAGCTGCGCACCGTGGACGACGGTCTGTCGGTGGGCCTCGCCGGCGGCGAGGAGATCCGTGTGGGGGCCGTGCTGGTCACAGCGGGCATCGGTGAGTTCACGCCGCGGCCCCTGCCCGCGGGCCAGGAATGGCTCGGCAGAGGGCTCGTGCACTTCGTGCCCGCCCTCGACGCCCATGCCGGACAGGACATCGTGGTGGTCGGGGGCGGTGACTCGGCGTTCGACTGGGCGCTGGCGCTGCGACCGATCGCGGCGAGCGTCACCCTCGTGCACCGCAGAGCACGGTTCCGCGCGGCCGAGTCCGTCGTGCGGCAAGCCTACGCGGAAGGGATCCGGGTGATCACCGACGCTGAGGTCACCGCGTTGCGAGGCGACGAGGGCACCGGCGAACTCGCGGAGGTCGACATCGAACTCAAGGACGGAACGCGGCTGAACCTGCCCGCCCAGACCGTCGTGGCCGCCCTGGGGTTCACAGCCGACCTCGGTCCCATCGAAAGCTGGGGACTACAGGTCGAACGACGCACCGTCAAAGTGGACACCACGATGGCCACGACCCGCGAACGCGTCTACGCCGCCGGGGACGTGGCGTCGTACCCCGGCAAGGTCAAGCTCATCGCCACCGGGTTCGGGGAGGCGGCCACGGCGATCAACAACATCGCCGTGGCCCTGGACCCGAGCGCGAAGCTTTTCCCGGGGCACTCCACCGACGTCTGAAAATGCCGTGTCCGCAGGTTACGTCGTCGTGTCCGCAGCCTGCGTCGCCGTGTTCGCAGTTCGCGTAGACCCGTTGGGCTGCTCAGGGCAGCGGGGGCACGGCTTCGTCGCTCGCACCGCCGAAATCCACCGACGAGTACGAACGCAGCTTGGTGAGCCGGTGGTACCCGTCGATCATCCGAACGGTGCCGGACTTCGAACGCATCACGATGGACTGTGTGGTCGCGCCACCAGCGCGGTAGTGCACACCACGCAGCAGGTCACCGTCGGTGATGCCGGTGGCGCAGAAGAACACGTTGTCGCCCCGCACGAGGTCGTCGGTCGTCAACACCCGATCGAGGTCGTGGCCCGCGTCGATCGCCTGCTGCCGCTCCTCGTCGTCCTTCGGCCACAACCTGCCCTGCAGCTCGCCGCCGAGACACTTCATGGCGCACGCCGCGATGATGCCCTCCGGCGTGCCGCCGATACCGAGCAGCATGTCGACACCCGTGGTCGGCCGTGCCGCCGCGATCGCGCCCGCCACGTCGCCGTCACTGATGAACCGGATACGCGCCCCGGCCTCGCGTACTTCCTTGACGATCCGCTCGTGCCGGGGACGGTCCAGAATGCACACCGTCACATCGGACACACTGCTGTGCTTGGCCTTAGCGACCCGGCGGATGTTCTCCGCGACCGGCGCCGACAGGTCCACGGTGCCCGCCGCCTCCGGGCCCACGGCCAGCTTCTCCATGTAGAACACGGCGGACGGGTCGAACATCGCGCCCCGCTCGGCCACCGCCAGCACGGCGAGCGCGTTCGGCATGCCCTTCGACAGCAAGGTGGTGCCGTCGATGGGATCGACCGCCACGTCGCACTCCGGTCCGTCGCCGTTACCGACTTCCTCGCCGTTGTACAGCATGGGCGCTTCGTCCTTCTCGCCCTCGCCGATCACGACGACACCCCGCATGGACACGGTACCGATCAGTTGACGCATCGCGTCTACCGCGGCCCCGTCACCACCGTTCTTGTCGCCCTTGCCGACCCACCGGCCCGCGGACATCGCGGCGGCCTCGGTGACTCGCACGAGTTCCATCGCCAGGTTGCGGTCCGGGGCCTCACCGTGGTGCGGGGCTCGGGCTGACTGGCTGGCGGTCATGGTGCCTCCCGATGATGTTGTTCGAGCGCATCGTTTTCTCTACCTAACGGGGTGGACACCCGACACGCCCACTCCCGTGTCACAGAGATCACGAGACGGCACGAGCCGTTACGGCTCTTTTTCCGAGTCCTAGCCCTCGGCGGCTTCGTCGCTGTCCTCCGCAACGCCCTCGGCATCGGAGGGGTTTTGCTCCACGGTAGCCAGCGCCGCATCGATGCGCTCGCGGGCGCCTTCGAGATGCCGCTCGCACAACCGGGCCAGTCGCTCGCCGCGTTCCCACAGCGCCAGCGACTCCTCCAGGGACAGGCCACCGGCCTCCAAATCCTTCACGACTTCGATCAGCTGGTCCCGGGCCTCTTCGTAGCCGAGGTCGGCCAGCTCGTCATCGCCTGTGTCGTTCGGTTCGCTCACGGTGCTCGTCCAGGCTCGTCTCGGAAATCTTGTTCGCCCGCGCCGGTGCGTGGGGCTCGCCGCGCACACTACCGCGCCGATCAGGCCGTACGCGACGAACGCCCGCGCGCCGTCACTGTTCGGGTTCTCCCGCGGTCGCTCGGATCGCTCCGTCGGCGACCCGTACCCGCAACGGCGTCCCCTCGGCCACCTCGGAGACCGACCGGAGCACCCGGAATTCGCCTTCCGAGTCGAGATACTGCACGACCGCGTAGCCACGCTCCAACGTGGCCGCCGGGCCCAGCGCCGCCAGCCTCGCGCGAGCCGATGCGAGCGCGGACTGCTCGTGCCCCACAGTGGTGAGGATCGCGCGCCGTCCCCGCTCGACCTGGGCCTCGATCTCGTCGGCACGGCGCTCGATCGGCCCCAGCGGATCAGCCAGCGACGGCCGACTGCGGATCTGTTCCAACAGTCGACGTTGCGTGTCCACCCAACCGTGGAGCGCACGCCGCGCACGGTCCCGCAGCTGCTGGATCCGGGCGGTCTCCTCGGCCACGTCGGGCACGACGGTCTTGCCCGCATCGGTCGGGGTCGAGCAGCGACGGTCGGCGACGAGGTCGAGCAGCGGCGAGTCCGGCTCGTGCCCGATCGCGCTCACCACGGGGGTGCCCGCCGCGGCCACCGCGCGGCACAACGTCTCGTCGGAGAACGGCAGCAGGTCCTCGACGCTGCCGCCTCCCCGTGCGATGACGATGACGTCGATCTCGGGATCCGCGTCCAGGGTCTCCAGCGCACGCAAGATCTGCGGCACCGCGTTCGCCCCCTGCACCGCCGTGTTGATGACACGGAACGCGACCGCGGGCCAACGGGCCTGGGCGTTGACGAGCACATCGTGTTCGGCCGCCGACGCCCTGCCGGTGATCAGGCCGACTCCCTTCGGCAGAAACGGAAGTGGGCGCTTGCGTTCGGGTGCGAACAGTCCCTCGGCCGCCAGTAGCTTGCGCAGTCGCTCGATCCGGGCCAGCAGCTCGCCGATGCCGACGGGACGGATCTCGTCGGCCCGCAGGCTCAGCGTGCCCCGGCCGAGGTAGAACGACGGTCGGGCGTGCACCACCACGCTCGCACCGTCCCGCAACGGCGGGTCACACGCCCGCAACAGCCGCGCCGGGCACGTCACCGTCATCGAGACTTCGGCGGCCGGGTCACGCAACGTCAGAAACGACGTCTGCGTACCGGGTCGTGCGGAGATCTGGGTGATCTGCCCCTCCACCCACACCGCACCGAGCCGGTGGATCCAGTCGGCGATCTTGCGGGCCACCGTGCGCACAGGCCACGGGTTGTCGGAGGTGGAGGGGGCGGCGCCTCCACGGGGCCGTTCGGTGGAACTACTCACTCTCCGCCGACCCTTCGGCCTGACGCACGACGTTGATCCGTCGGGTGAGCATCCCGATGAACGACGGACGATTGGCGTGCTCACGTTCGTAGGCGAGCAGTTCCTCTAACTGATCCAGGGACAGCGACCGCAGCCGTCCCCGCACCTGTGGAAGCGTGAGCTCGTCGTAGCCCGCCATGCCCGCAGGGGTTCCTTCCGGACTGTCGAACTCGCCGTCCGCGTGGTCGGCGGCGAGAGCGCGCTCCTCCTCGGCCCACGGGTCGTCCTGTTCGGTGCCGGGCCGGGTAGAGCCGCTCTCGTCGTCGGCGAAATCCTCGTCGAGCTCCTCGTCGAAGGTCGCCCATTCCGGGGTCTCTTCGGGCCGGCGCAGGGACGACAGCGCGTCGTCGCCCTTGATCGCCAGCTCGGTGACGTGCTGCTGAACCCGCATGGACACCTGCAGCACCTGGCTGGCCATCGTGACGGGAAGTTCCAGGAGCTGCTTGGGCAGCCCACGCGCCCGCTCGGCCGTCGTGACAGCCAGGCCGGCGGCTACCCGGAGCGGGAACGGGACATGTTTCATACTTCCAAGCCTGCCGCACATCACCCCTCCCGCCCAACCTGATCGATCAATCTGTGTCCGGCATTCCTCCGTGATCGTCCTGAGCATGCGTCGGAGGGTCTCCCGTACGCTGGGTGGCATGAGTACAGCGAGCCCCACCTCGAACGGCAAGCGTGTCCTACTGGCCAAGCCGCGCGGCTACTGCGCCGGAGTGGACAGGGCTGTCGTCACTGTGGAGAAGGCCCTGGAGAAGTACGGTCCTCCCGTTTACGTACGTAAGGAGATCGTGCACAACAAGTATGTCGTGGACACGCTGCGCAAACGTGGCGTCATCTTCGTCGACGAGACCTCTGAGGTGCCCGAGGGCTCGCTGGTGGTGTTCTCCGCACACGGTGTGTCGCCCGCCGTACACGCCGAGGCGGAGGAACGCAACCTCCGCACCATCGACGCCACGTGCCCACTGGTGACCAAGGTGCACAAGGAGGTCAACCGCTTCGCCCGCGATGACTACGACATCCTGCTCATCGGCCACGAGGGCCACGAGGAGGTCGAGGGCACGGCCGGTGAGGCACCCGACCGGGTTCAGCTCGTGGACACCCCGGAAGACGTGGACAAGGTGACCGTCCGTGACCCTTCCAAGGTGGTGTGGTTGTCGCAGACCACGCTCAGTGTCGACGAGACCATGGAACGCGTGAACCAGCTCAAGGAGCGCTTCCCCGAGCTGGCCGACCCGCCCAGCGACGACATCTGCTACGCGACGTCCAACCGCCAGTTCGCGGTGAAGACCATGGCCGCTGAGTGCGATCTCGTGCTGGTGGTGGGTTCACAGAACTCGTCCAACTCCAAGCGTCTGGTGGAGGTGGCCCTCCAAGCCGGTGCTCGTGACGCTCACCTGATCGACTACGCGCACGAGCTCGACGAGAAGTGGTTGGAGGGCGTGGAGACCATCGGTGTCACCAGCGGCGCTTCCGTACCCGACGTGCTGGTCATGGAGCTTTTGGAGAAGCTCGCCGAACGGGGCTGGGAAGACGTGCAGGAGGTCACCACAGCGAACGAGAAGATCACGTTCGCCCTGCCTCGAGAGTTGCGCGACGGAGGGCGGGCTCGCAGCAGCGTGCGGTGACCTCACGGCTGTAGCAGGCGTGAAGGCCGTCGCCGACCGGTGACCTCGGAATATCGGGATGCCGGGGACACCGGTCAGCGACGGTCGTCGTCCCAGGGGCGTCCACCACGCGGGGGCGGATTGTTGCCCCGAGGACGTCCACCGCGCGGCGGTTCCGCCCGTGGAACGCCCCGTGACGGCCCGGCCTCCGGTTGCCTACCGCGGGGTGGGGGTTCCCTGCGCGGCGGTGGTTCCCTGCGCGGTGGCTGCTCACCGCGCGGTGGCTGTCGCCTGCGGGGTGGTTCGTCACCACGGGATGGTGGGGGCACCCTGCGACCACGGTTCGCCGGCGGCTGGGCGCGGTCGTTCTCCCGCCGTCCCTCGTCGCGTTGACGGGGATCCCCCTGGGGCGGTGGCGGCGCCGGACGCCTCCGAGGAGGGGGCCCCTCTTCCTGGGGGCCGCGTGCCCGTTGAGGGCCGGGGCGTTCGCGGCGAGGCGGTAGTGGCGGCGGGGCCGGCTGCTCGTCGGGCCTGCCCGCACGGCGTTCCCGCCGCGGGTCCGGCCTACCGGCGGCTTCGGGCCCACTCCGCCGTGGCCGAGCCTTCTCTCGGACGTCCTCGCGCGGTGCGGCATCGCGGGATGCGGCATCGGACGCGTCCTCGTCCGGCTTCGGCTTCTTCCTGCCCGAGGGTTTCTTGCCGCTCGTGTCCTCCGCCTCGACCGTCGCGTCGCCACCGCGCTGCTTGATCATCCGAACGACACCCACGAGGACCGTCGCCACCGTGGTGCCCGCCATGATGGGGAAGCTGTTGATGAGCGGGGTACCGATGGCCAGTGCCTTCGACAGCATGTCGCTGCTTTCGGGAAGACCCGACGCCGTCAGCACGACCAGCGGAACGGCGACTGCCATGCTCAATGGTGGTTGCACCATCGGACCGAACAGACTTTTGCGCTGTACCGCGAGGACAGCTCCCAACGAACCCACGACATAGCAACCGTGGAAGATCACGAACAGGCTGTCGGTGACGATCTGGTCGACGAAAGCGCCGACCAAAGTCAGCCCGAATCCCAACAACACGGCACCCCACCAGGGGATGCCTTGGCGTGAATTCATGGCGGAGCGCCTGTCCCACGGAGGTGCTGCGGTCTTTTCCTCAGGCTCAGTGGCCTCCGAGCTGCTCCGGCGGTCACGAATGGCGGTCACGAGGCATCACCGTATCCCCTGCGCGTGGAAAACCGATGACCCGCCAGGATCACGGCCTGGACATATCGAACCCAAGGTGAGTTTCGGGGATGATCGGGATGATTTGCCACCGTTGTCGGCGGTCGTTCTGTTGCGGACGGCACCTCACCATTGTCGATACCGATATGTCGGTCGCTGAAATCAGGTGGCGGACATTTCGTCCGTTCTGCGGACCTCCGGAACGGGTGACGGGCTTGCCGCCGCGTCGGTCAGCGGGGTCACCTGTGCGCGGAAGCTTTCGAGGGCTTCGGCCTCGCGGCGCCGTGCGGACAGGAAACGCTGAAGATGCGTGCTCGACAGATTGAGCGCTTCGATGGCGTTGCCCGCCGCCCGATGGGCTGCTGCCGCCTGTGAGCGGACCTTCTCGACATCGTCGGCCAGCGTGCGCTCCGTGGCGGCGAACAGCGCAGCCGAGGCCACGACCGCGAAACCCGTCGGTCCGCAGAGGAAGATCCTGCGATCCAGCAGCCACCGAAGCAGCTCCGGGTCGCAGTCGAGTGCCGCCACCACGGCCGCGTCGGAGGGTACGAACATCACCGTGCCGTAGATGGCGTCGGCCCAGCGCTGGTAGTTCTTGCCCGACAGTTCGGCCGCGCGTGACCGTAGGTTGCGGACGTGGACCCGGAGTGCGTCGAGGCGCTCCTCGGGATCGTCGGTCTCGACCGCCTCGGCCCAGCACGCGATGCTGGCCTTGGCGTCCACGGGAACGGTGCGCCCGCCGCCCACCATGAGCAGCAGGTCGGGTTTGGCCGCTCCGCCGCCCGCGACGTCGGTCTGAATCGTGAAATGCAATCCCTCTCGGAGGCCGAGTGCCCGCGCGGTCTCGACCAGCACCTGTTCGCCGAGCTCTCCCCGCCCGCTGATGGAGGCGAAGGCGACCTCGTAGCGGCGCAGCGCGGCCTGTTGAGCGTCCACTTTGGCGCGCTCGGATTCCACCTGCTTGGCGGCTCTGTCAGCGCGGCGCATTCCGTCCTGATACAGCCGCCACAGCAACGCCACTGCGACCGCCAATAGGAGAGCGACCACGATGGCGGCGGTGGTGACGATCGTCGAACCCACCTGTTTCCCGTCCTTCCCCCGTGCAGTCGGTGCGCATCGGCATGACTTGTTTGCTCGCCTCATCATGGCGCAGTTCGACGTCGACGTCGCCCATCGTGAAAATCGAACACACGTTCGAGTGATAAGTCGGGGGTTGTGTGTGGTCTCGTCGGTCGGAGGTTCTAGCTTGGCGGCGTGCGACTCCTCCATACCTCCGATTGGCACGTGGGCCGGACGTTCCACGGCACCGACCTGCTCTCCGATCAGGACGCGGTGCTCCGCCACCTGGCCGAACTCGTCGAGCAGCTGGCCGTCGACGTCGTGCTCGTGGCCGGCGACGTCTACGACCGCGCGGTTCCGTCCGCCGAGGCCGTTCGCGTGGCGACGGCGGCCTTGCGTCGGCTCCGCGAAGCCGGAGCCCAGCTCGTGATCACGTCGGGGAACCACGACTCGGCGGCCAGGCTCGGCGCGTTCGCCGACTTCGCCGAGGCCGGTGGTCTGCACCTACGCACCACGATCGATGCCATCGACCGCCCTGTGCTGCTCGACGACGAGCACGGGCCGGTGGCGCTGTACGGCATCCCCTACCTCGAACCCGAGCCGGCGCGGCATGCTCTCGGGGTTCCCGATGCCCAAGGGCACACCGGGGTGCTCACCGAGGCCATGCGGCGGATCAGGGAGGACTTGGCGGCACGGGAGCCGGGGACGCGGTCGGTAGTGCTCGCCCATGCCTTCGTGACCGGTGGTGTGGGCAGTGATTCGGAGCGCACGATCGCGGTCGGCGGGGTCGAGCAGGTTCCCGGGTCCGTCTTCGACGGTGTGGACTACGTGGCTTTAGGTCACTTGCATGGGCCACAGCGGTTGGCCGAACACTTGCGTTACTCCGGAAGCCCTCTGGCCTACTCGTTCTCCGAGAGTTCCCGTAAGTCGGTGTGGGCCGTGGATTTGGACGCGCATGGACTGGCGGGAGTGGATCGGGTCGAACTCCCCGTGCCACGCGAGTTGGCGACCGTGCGAGGGCGGCTGGAGGAACTGTTGGAGGACGTCGCCTACGCGGAACTGCGCGAGTGCTACCTGTCGGTCACGCTCACCGATCCTGCGCGGCCTGTCGACGCCATGCGCAGGTTGCGTGCCCGATTTCCTTACGCGGTGCATCTCGACTGGCAACCCGACGGTGGTGGCGGCGCGGCACTACGGTACGCGGAGGCGGTGCGCGGGCGCACGGATTTGGAGATCGCCGAAACTTTCCTCGCCGACTGCCGTGGCAGCGAGCCCACCGAGCGCGAGCGCGAGCTGCTGATGGCGGCGTTGGAATCCGCGGGAAGGGCGAACCCCGAGCGGAAGGACACCACGCGATGAGGCTGCACAGACTGGAGGTTTGTGCGTTCGGGCCGTATTCGGGGCGCGAGGTCGTCGACTTCGACGCCCTGGGCGCCGACGGTCTGTTCCTGTTGCACGGCGACACGGGTGCGGGTAAAACCACGCTGCTCGACGCGGTGGCGTTCGCGTTGTTCGGATCGGTGCCGGGGGCTCGCGGGCAGGTGAAGCGGCTGCGGTGTGACCTCGCCGATGCCTCCACTCCCACCGAGGTGGTGCTGGAGCTGACCGTGCAGGGACACCGTTTGCGGATCGTCCGCAGTCCTGAATACGAGCGGCCGAAACGGCGTGGCGATGGGTACACCACACAGCAGGCCAAGGCGTCGTTGCTGTGGCTCAGTCCGCCACCCGACGGGGGAACGGCCGAGGCGGTCACCCGTATCGATGAGGTCGGCCGGGTCGTGCAGCGGTTGCTGGGAATGAACGCCCAGCAGTTCTTCCAGGTGGTCCTCCTACCACAGGGCGAGTTCGCGAAGTTCCTCCGCGCCGAGACCACGGAGCGCGAGGAGCTGCTGGAACGTCTGTTCGGAACGGAGCGGTTCGCGGCTGTCGAACAGTGGTTCCGTGATCGGCGGGCGAAGCGGAGAGCGGAGCTGGAAAACCGACGGGCCGGTGTGCGTGACTGGGTGGCCCGATTGGCGCAGGTGGCGGGCGAGGAGATTCCCGAGACTCCTGACCGGGACTGGGTGACATCGCTGCAGCGGCGGGCCGCTACCGAAGTCGACACGGCGCGGCAGGAGGAATCCGAGGCGCACGAGGCATGGGAGAAGGCGCAAACGCTGCTGCAGGAGCGCAGGGCGGCAGCGGAGCGGGTGCGGCGTGTCCGAGCGGCCCACGACCGTCTCACCGAATTGACACAGCGTTCGAAGGAGCGGCTCCGGTGGTCCGCCGAGGTGGAGGCCGCCAGGCGTGCTGCCACGGTGGCCGAGCTGGCGGCCGAGGCCGAGACAGGAATCGAGCACCACGACCGGGCGCTCTCGGAGGAGGAAGCGACGGCACGGGCCTGTCACGAACTCGGGTTCACCGAACTCGATCTCGACGTGTCCGAGTTGCGCGACCGGGCAGGCGCATTGAGAGAGGAGGCCGGTGGACTCTCCGGACTGGTCGAACAGGCACAACGGCAACACGCCGACCGGCAGCGTCTGACTGCACTCGACGAGTCGATCGCGGACGCCAGGGAACGCATCGCGGTCGTCCAGTCGAAGTTGGACGGACTTCCCAAGCGCGTGAGCGAGTTGACCCGGCAACGTGAGCTGGCTGTCGAGGCGGAGGCCAAACTCGACGGTGTACGGGCCAGAGAGGCGGAGCTGACAGCGCTGCTCGTCGACGCCGAGGCGTTGCCGGAGCTCGACCGGGAGGTGGAGGACGCCCGCGCGGCCGAGAACAGGGCTGTCGAGGCGTTCAACGAGGCCAGAAAGGCCCTGCTCGATCTACGGGAACGTCGCCTCGCGGGTATGGCGGCCGAGCTGGCGGGCCGACTCGCGTCCGATGAACCGTGCCCGGTGTGTGGATCGGAGCAGCATCCCGCGCCCGCCGTGGCGACCGACGATGCGGTGGGTGAGGAGGAGGAAAGAGCCGCTGCCGAGCGTGAGGCGGAGGCCGAGCGGCACAGGGAAGCGGCTACAACGAAACGATACGAGGCTCACCGTCGCCGGGACGCCGCCGCCCAACGGTTGGGGGGACGCGGCGCCGATGAACTCTCCGAGGAGCTCGCGTCCGTCCGTGGAGAGCGTGAACGGCTCGGCGAGCACGCGGGTAAGTCGGACGCGCTCGCGGCGGCGGTGCAGTCGGCCAAGGAGGAGGAACAGTCCCTTGTGGCCGAACGTGCCGCTTATGAGAGGTCGCTGAGTGAGAGCGAGGCCGAGCGAAGCCTGGTGGCCGAGCGGATCGAGGAACGGGAACGCGCGCTCGTCGAAGCGCGCGGAGAGTTCCCCGACGTGGCCTCCAAGCGCGACCACCTGTTGGCACTGGGGCGAGCATTGGACCGGTTGGCCGACGCGCGTACTGCGGTGGTCGCCACGCGGCAACGCCGGGATGAGTGGCATCGATCGATTTCCGAGGCCGCTCAGCGCGCGGGATTCGGTTCCGTGGACGAGGCCGTGTCGTCAGTGCGTCCTCCCGAGCGGGTCGCTGAGCTGGAACAGCTGATCGCGGACACCGATGCCGAGGAAGCGGCGGCGAGGGGAGTGCTTGCCGAGCCCGACCTCGCCGGAGTATCCCCCACCGACGAGGTGGACGTCGCCTCGGCCGAGGCGACGGCGCAGGAGGCACGCAAACGGTCCGAGTCGGCGGTGGCCGCCGTGCGCTCGGCTGAGCACACCGCGCGCGAGCTGGACACGCTGGCACAGCGGTTCGGGGCCGCGCTGGACGAACTCGAGCCCATCGAGCGTGAGTTCGCCGAGCTCGACGCTCTCACCGACGTCGTCAACGGTCGGGGGCAGAACGCCCGTCGTATGTCTCTGCGTTCGTATGTGCTCGCGGCCCGGTTGGAAGAGGTGGCCGTGGCCGCTACCGCGCGACTGCGCTCGATGAGCCAGGGCCGCTACTCGTTCGTGCATTCCGACGCGGCGGGCAGTCGTGGAACTCGTGGTGGGCTCGGACTCGATGTGCTCGACGACTATTCCGGGATGGTTCGGCCCGCCAAGACGTTGTCCGGGGGCGAGTCGTTCCTCGCATCGTTGTCGCTGGCCCTCGGGCTCGCTGACGTGGTAGCCGCCGAGACGGGTGGAGCGCTGCTCGACACGTTGTTCGTCGACGAGGGCTTCAGCACGCTGGACGGCGAAACTCTCGACGTGGTGATGGGGGTTCTGGACGAACTGCGTGCCGGTGGCCGAGTCGTCGGTTTGGTGTCGCATGTGGAGGAACTGCGGCAGCGTGTTCCGACGCGACTGCGAGTGTGCAAGTCGCGCACCGGATCAACCCTCGTGATGGGCGGGTGATTCATGGTCGATTAGCCAGCGTTTGACATCCGTCCCCCAACGGAATCCGCCGAGCGTGCCGTCGGTGCGGAGTACACGATGGCATGGCACGAACAGGGCGGCTGCGTTGCGTGCACACGCCGACGCGGCTGCGCGGACCGCGGCGGGGCGTCCGGCCAGAGCGGCGAATTCGGTGTACGACACCGGTTTGCCCGCGGGAACGGTTCGCAGCACGTCCCACGCGTGTTGCAGGAACTCGCCTGATCGTTGCTGGACCAAGATGCCGTTCACGGCGTCGAGTTCGCCTGCGTGGTAGCGGCGGATGGCGGTGGTGACCGCGCCGAGATCGGAGCGGTGCTGTAGGCGTGTGGGCCGCAGAGCGGGCGAGACGATGCCGGTGAGTGCGGTGACGTCGTCGGTCCAGCCTGAGGCCAGTACGACGCCATCGGGGTCGACCACGGTCGTGAAGGGGCCGATCGGTGTGTCCTGTGTGGACCAATTTGCGATCATGGGATGTCCTTCCGTGTCATCGCATGGGGTGTACTGCCGGCCCGCCACAAATACATGCCCGCGTAGGACCGCCAGGGCCGCCAGCGTTGCGCGTGGTGGGCGAGGCCGTCGTGCGTGGAGTCGATACCGAGCGATCGCGCACCTCGCCGCAACGCATGGTCGGTGACGAGCAGGAGGTCGGTGTGGCCGAGCAACCGCATGAGGACGTAATCGGCGGTCCACGGGTTGATGCCGGGTGTGGCGAGCAGGTCGTGCCGCAGGTCCTCGGCATCGCGGCCGACATGAACGTCGAGGTCGCCTGAGGCCAGGGCGGCGGCGACCGATCGGATGGTGTTCACCCGATCCCGAGGCCCGGTGATCACCTCGGCCGCGTGTTCGGCGACCGCGGCCGAGGTGGGGAACAGCAGTGTGGGATCACTGTCCGGGTCCGACGACGGCGCGGCGGGTTCGCCGAGGCCGGTGGCGAGCTGTCCTGCCGTGGTACGGGCCGCCGTGGCCGGCAGTTGCTGTTCGAGCAGAGCCCTCAGCACCAATTCCGGGCCGTCCACGGCGCCCGGCACGCGGATACCCGGGGTCGCAGCGAGCCAGGGGGCGAGCGCGGGATCGGTCGACAGACACTCCAGCACCGCCTGTGGGTCGGCGTCGAGGTCCCACAGCCTGCGGACACGGGATACCGCGCTGGAGAGATCCCGCACGTCGGCGAGCCGCAACACGCACTCGACGTGTGTGGTGCGGGTGACCAGCCGCACTACGCCGAGGCCATGGGGGAGACGCAGCGTTCGGCGATAGTCGTGGCCGGTCGACTCGACGCCCGGCACGGCACGGGCGGCGAGGAAGTCCAGTAGCCCTGTGGCATCGAACGGTGGCCGAAAAGGTAACCGCAGGCACAGCCGGACACCGCTGGAAGGGGAGGGTGGAGTTGCGCGGCGGTTCCGGTGGCCTCGGTGGGCGGCTGTGGCGCGTAGCTGTGACGGTGTGGTGGCGAAGACCTCGCGGATCGTGTCGTTGAATTGCCGCACGCTGCTGAACCCGGCCGCGAAAGCGATGTCGGTGATCGGCAGATCCGACAGCTCGATCAGTGTTCGCGCCGAGTGAGCACGGTGTGCTCGGGCGAGTGCGAGCGGACCCGCGCCGAGTTCAGCGGTGAGTACGCGCCCCAGTTGCCGTTCCGAGTAGCCGAGCCGTCGAGCGAGCCCCGACACGCCCTCGCGTTCCACGGTTCCTTCGGCGATGAGTCGCATGGCTCGTCCGGCCAGGTCGGCGCGCACATCCCATTCGGGGGAGCCGGGTACGGCGTCGGGAAGGCAGCGTCGACACGCCCGGTAGCCACACGACTGGGCAGCGGCGGCCGTGGGGAAGAACTCGACGTTCTGTGGTTTCGGTGTTCTGGCGGGGCACGACGGGCGGCAGTAGATACCGGTGGTGCGCACGGCCAGCACGAATTGGCCGTCGAAGCGGGCGTCTTTCGAGCGGACGGCACGGTAACAGCGTTCGGTGTCGCGCCACAGCGCCACACTCGTCCTGGACATCCTCGCCGTCGCCTGGGTCATGCTTCGATCGTGCCCTCGTTTCAGGGAGGTGACTGGCGGAAATCGGACATCGCGGCCGGGGTGCGGTGGAAGTACCTCCAGCTTACGGTCAGGTGCATGACCGAAGGTATGCGTCGACGCCCGTTCCGCCGCCTCGCGACCGGTGCCGCCTTGGCCGCCGTCGTCGCGGCGGTGGGGCTCGGGTCGGTGGGTTGTGACGATTCGCAGGACGGCGGTGGCAACCAGGACGACCCCGGTAATCAGCAGGAGCGGAACCCTCCCGGAGACCAACGGGACCGCGACGGCGGCGACGACGGCCGCAACGGTGATGACGGTCGTGACGACGACGGCCGTGACGATCATGACGATCATGGCGATGGCCGTGAAGACGGCGGTGACGACGGCGGCGACGACGGCCGCGACGGCGACGAGGACCGCGACGACGGCGGCGACGGTGACGACGACGACCGTGACGGTTGAGCCCGCAGCGATGCCGGTGGTGGGGAATCGGAGGACCGCGTCGTGGTGCTGACGGCGACACGCCTGGGGATGGCGGTGATGGTGACGGCTGAGTCGTCCTTCTTCTCCGCCCCGTACACTGGCGAGTCGTGAGTCTGACCCTCGGCATCGTCGGTTTGCCCAACGTAGGCAAGTCCACTCTGTTCAACGCCCTGACCCGTAACAACGTGTTGTCGGCGAACTACCCGTTCGCGACGATCGAGCCCAATGTCGGGGTGGTGCCGTTGCCGGACCCACGCCTTGACAAGCTGGCGGAGATCTTCGGCTCGGCGAGGACCGTCCCGGCGACCGTGTCCTTCGTGGATATCGCGGGCATCGTCAAAGGGGCTTCGGAGGGCGCGGGGCTGGGTAACAAATTTCTGGCCAACATCCGGGAGGCCAACGCGATCTGCCAGGTCATCCGGGTGTTCGACGACCCTGACGTCGCTCACGTCGAGGGTCGGGTCGATCCGCTGGCCGACATCGAGACGATCAACACCGAGCTGATCCTCGCGGACCTCCAGACGTTGGAGAAGGCGCTGCCTCGGCTGGAGAAGGAGGCCCGCACCAAGAAGGAGAAGCGTCCGGAATTCGAGAACACGCAGCGCGCCAAGGAGATCCTGGATTCGGGGCGGACGTTGTTCTCGGCCCAGAACGAGGTGGATCTCGACGGGCTGCGGGAGTTGAGTCTGCTCACCGCCAAGCCGTTTTTGTACGTGTTCAACGCGGACGAGAACGTGCTGACCGACGAGGCGCGGCGAGCGGAACTCGCGCAGCTGGTCGCGCCGGCCGACTCCGTGTTCCTCGACGCCAAGGTGGAGTCCGAGCTGTTGGAGCTGGACGACGAGGAGGCCGTGCGGGAGCTGCTGGAGTCGGTGGGTCAGGAGGAGCCCGGGCTGCACGCGCTCGCGCGCGCAGGGTTCCACACGCTCGGGTTGCAGACGTTCCTCACGGCGGGCCCGAAGGAGGCCCGTGCGTGGACCATTCCGAAGGGTGCGACGGCTCCTCAGGCCGCGGGCGTGATCCACACCGACTTCGAGCGGGGTTTCATCAAGGCCGAGGTGGTTTCGTTCGAGGACTTGGTGGAGACCGGTTCCATGGCCGAAGCCCGTGCCGCGGGCAAGGTCCGGATGGAGGGCAAGGACTACGTCATGGCCGACGGCGACGTGGTGGAGTTCCGCTTCAACGTCTAGCAGTGAAACAGGGACTTCCATCATCGCTGGTCAGGTATGTCAAACGCGCAGGCCAGGCTGTGATACCCGGTTTTGACATGCCTGATATGCCCTGCAGTGTTCCTTAGTGTTCCCTAGCTCGTGCTGATTTGGTGCTGACCCGCGCTGACCCGGATCAGCGCGGGTCTCACCGTTCCTAGGCATCTCGGAAGAGCTTCGCGAGCTGCATCAGCTCGTAGGCAGCCAGGTTGAAGTCGAACTTGTCCACAGCGCCACGGCTCACCGCTCGTGACAAGTCATCCAGCCAGGAGATCGTCTGCCTGATCTGACTGCAGATCTCCGCACGTTTCTCGTGCGGTATCTCTACCTCTCCACAAACGTCTTGGAGAGCTTCCTTGGCATCTCTGGCGTACTCATCCCTGCTTCGTTGCCCTTGGTCTGGATAGTGGCCAGTCATGCCGGAAACCCCCACGTCACGACAAGACATCATAGGACAACATAAGGCATCTTGTGATGTAGTGCGATGAGCGGGGATGCGATGAGCTATCTAGCGTCGAGTTATGGCATGGGAGGACCGATCCGACAGGATCGAACACGAAGGGCCTGATCTTCTCTGGGAGCAGGTCGCTGACGATCTCCGTGCCGATATCAAGTCAGGTCGCCTAGCGCCTGGCTCACGTCTTCCCAACGAGCTAGAGCTTGCCACGATCTACGGCGTAGCCAGGGTGACTATCCGGAACGCTCTTGCATCCCTACGGCGTGAAGGGTTGATCATCGTGACCCGGGGAAGGGGCACATTCGTTCGTAAGTAGGGGTTAACGCTCCGGCGCCGGAGGGGGAGGAAAGCTGAATCCCCCTGGGCAGGCATTGAGTGCATGACAGCAGTCCACGGCCTGACCTTAAGGGGGAGATATCCGTAGGTCGTCGGCGTCGGTTGCGTCGTCCGCACAGCTTGTTACGGCTGTGCCGCTCCGGGGAATCAGGGCAGAGCTACGTCGGTGGGTAGGTTGCCTTAGTCTTGCCTGCACCGCTTCCACAGTGGAGGCGGGGTGCGTCTAGACCTCACGTGTGCAGGCTCCAGCGCGGAGGACCTCTAACGGCTGCTTCGCGGCTGTGAACCGTGGCCTGGACTAAAGACTTGCCGCCCACCTGCCGGTTGTGACGTCGGGGACGTGTGCTGTCCCGGCCCCTTCTGAGTGGGTTGATTGAGCATTCTTGGCTCTCAGCCCACCTTCGTGCCCGCCGGTGTCGGGAAGTGGTGTCGAGGTCGTCGAGCGGGCCGTCGTGCTGTTTCGGTCACTCGGGTTCCCTGCAGGGTGGTCAGCGTTCGCTCGATGCGGAGCCTGCGGGCAGGTGTGCGATGTGCCGTTCGAGGACGGCGACGAGGTGGGCCGGGGGGTTCGTGCCGTCTCGACGTCGGGAAACGGTGATACCGAAGTGGTATCATTTCCCGTTATGGCGATGACCCTGCGGTTGACCGAGGAACAGGAACGGGCGCTTGCCCTGCTCGCACGGGCCGAGGGCATCAGTAAGCACGAGGCTGCCGCGCGTGCGATCACCGAGGCCGCGGCCCGGCGTGTCCGCGACGAACGGGTGAG
>NZ_DAHVQP010000053.1:0-5885 GCF_027317685.1 Saccharomonospora sp. | reverse complement strand
CGCCGAGAATGTCGTGCTCGGCCGGCTCGCGACCGAGGTCGCCACGCTGCTGCGCGGCAAGCACAAGCCCATCTATGCCCCGCACGTGGACACCGGTGACTTCGTCATCATCGTCAATGCAGACAAGGTGGCGCTCACCGGAAACAAGCGTGAGCAGAAGCTCGCGTATCGACACAGCGGCTACCCCGGTGGCCTGCGTAAGCGCTCGTTCGGCGAGCTGCTCGACACCCGTCCGGAGCGGCTGGTTGAGAAGGTCGTGAAGGGCATGCTGCCGAAGAACAAGCTGGGCCGCGCCCAGGCGAAGAAGCTCAAGGTCTACGCCGGCCCGGACCACCCGCACGCCGCGCAGAAGCCCCAGCCCCACGAGATCACCAAGATCGCTCAGGTGTCCTAGTGAGTGAGGAACAGTCTGTGACCAGCACCGAGACCGAGACCGCCTACGAGGCGGTCGTGACCAGTGAGACGCCCGCCGCCCCGGCGCCGTCTCGGGCTGCCGGGGGTACCGCGCAGACGGTGGGCCGTCGCAAGGAGGCGGTCGTCCGGGTGCGCATGGTCCCCGGCACCGGCGAGTTCAAGCTGAACGGCAAGAGCCTCGAGGAGTACTTCCCGAACAAGGTGCACCAGCAGCTGATTCGTGAGCCGTTGATCACCGTCGAGAAGCCCGAGTCGTTCGACATCCACGCCAACCTGGATGGCGGTGGCATCTCGGGTCAGGCGGGTGCGCTGCGGCTCGCGATCGCGCGTGCTCTGGCCGAGATCGACAACGAAGACCGTCCCGCGTTGAAGAAGGCAGGCTTCCTCACGCGTGACGCTCGTGCGACCGAGCGTAAGAAGTATGGTCTGAAGAAGGCCCGTAAGGCGCCGCAGTACAGCAAGCGCTGACAAGCTCATTCCGAGCGCCCACCCGTTCCTGGGTGGGCGCTCGGTTTTTTCTCTGGGGCATGTGTGTCGGTGACCGCGTTTAGCCCGCTAAACGCGGTCAATCCACCCTCAGTCGGCCACGTTCAGCCCGCTAAACGCGGTCAGTTGGTCGATGGGGGCCACGGCATGCATCGTGGGGTCGCTAGGTTATTTGTGGTCGGTACCTTGTGCTCGCGACGACGGAGGTCGACGAACATGGCTCGCCTTTTCGGCACGGACGGGGTTCGCGGCCTCGCCAACGACGAGCTCACTCCGGAGCTGGCGCTGGCGATCGCCGCCAGCGCGGCGCGTGTCCTTGCCGCTCATGACCGTTCACACAGGCCCGTGGCCGTCGTAGGCAGGGATTCGCGGGCGAGCGGCGAAATGTTGGAGGCCGCCGTTGTCGCCGGACTGACCTCCGCTGGCGCGGATGTATTGCGTGTCGGTGTCCTGCCCACTCCGGCGGTCGCTCATCTGGTCACCGAGTTGGGGGCCAACCTCGGTGTGATGATCTCCGCGTCCCACAACCCGATGCCCGACAACGGCATCAAGTTATTCGGCGAGGGGGGCCACAAACTTCCGGACGGTATCGAGGACGAGATCGAGCGGGGCTTGAACGCCCAGGGTGCACGGCCGACCGGCCCACAGATCGGCCGCGTGTCGGATGTCACTGACGCTGTGAACCGCTACGTCGCTCACCTCCTCGAAGCAGCGCCGGTGTCGTTGAGTGGGCTGAGGGTCGTGGTGGACTGCGCCAACGGGGCGTCCTCGTCGGCGGCACCGGAGGCGTACCGCAAGGCGGGCGCCGAGGTGGTCGCGCTGCACGCGAAGCCCGACGGCATCAACATAAACGACGCTTGTGGCTCCACGTGCCCGGAGGTTCTGCAGGCCGCTGTGGTGGAACACGGCGCCGACCTCGGTATCGCCCATGACGGAGACGCCGACCGTTGTCTCGCGGTGGACGCCGACGGCGCTCTCGTCGACGGTGATCAGATCATGGCCATCCTCGCCGTCGGTATGGCCGAGACTGGCGAGTTGGCCGACAACACACTCGTGGCCACGGTGATGAGCAACCTGGGCCTGCACCTGGCGATGAAGAAGCACGGCATCGCCGTGCGCACCACGGCCGTCGGTGACCGGTACGTGCTGGAGGAGCTGCGCGCGGGCGGTTTCTCGCTGGGTGGTGAACAGTCGGGTCACGTGGTGTTGCCCGACCACGCCACCACGGGCGACGGGCTTCTCACCGCGCTCCGGTTGATGGGGCGGGTTTCTGAAACGGGGAAGTCGCTGCGTGAGTTGGCGACGGTGATGCACAGGCTGCCGCAGGTGCTGGTCAACGTGCCTGTCATCGACAAGGAGGCTGTGGCCGCAGCGCCCGCGGTGAAGGACGCCGTTGCGGACGTGGAGGCTGAGCTGGGTGACCAGGGCAGGGTGTTGCTGCGCCCGTCCGGTACCGAGCAGCTCATCAGGGTCATGGTGGAAGCCCCGGACGCTGACACGGCCCAAGCGGCGGCCGACCGCCTCGCCGGCGTTGTTGCGTCAGTCGGCTGAATCCGAGTACCGCATTTTCGTATTCCTCGAATATCTCAGGCTTTCAGTAATCGGTTATTGCCTGGTTGGCAATTCTGCGTGTTAGTTGTGTCACAGCAGTGCGGAGTGGCTGTCGTAGCAGTCTTCGCGGGACAGCCAGGTGGGGGCGAGGGAGTGGCTGTGACCGACGAGTCTGGTGTGGCGGCGCCGGAGGGCTACAGGGCCGAAACCGGCACGATGGCGCGGGAGTCCCAGAAGATCCACGACGAGGCGGAATCCGCGCAGGACGAAGTGAAGGATCTCGAAACCGCCGAGGTGGCCGAAACGGATTTCGGAAAAGCGCACACACAATGGGGGGCCGATTTCGCGACCGCGATCGCGGAGATCGGTAAGGGCGCGAACGGAATGTGTGCGTCCCTGCTCTCGTTGGCCGGCGCGATAGGTAGTGCCGGCGAGCAGTACGAGGCGGCCGAGGCCGAGCAGTCCGCGACCGCGGCTCAGTCGGGGAGCGGGATGTGAGTGGGAAGACTTGGGAAGAGACCAAGGAGATCCTGGACGACCCGTACGTCTCGGCTGAAACGAAAGAAGCGGTACTCGGTGCCTATGCGCTGAATGGAGGCCAGAATGAGGCGGCCGGGGAGTACTTCGAGAAGTACAACGTTGACCTGGGCGGACCTCCCTGGACGGTTTCCGCGCTCTACGGAGATACCGACAGGATCTATGAAGAGGCGAGGGCCGAAGCCGAACGTGAGGGCTATCGCGAGGGGCAGATCTCCGATCGCATCGAGGAGAACAGCGCCGCACTCGCCGAGGCGCAGGCTCCTGGCTCCAGCGGCGGGGTGCAGAACTCGGACGAGCTGTTCGATCTCGGTGAGACCGCGCTGGAGGTGTTCAAGCAGTTCGTGCCCGTCGACGACGAGGCACCCGGGGACTGCAAGCACATCGACGGCCCCATCATCTTCGACTCCGACATCGTGGAGCGCTTCGACGAGCAGCGGGACATCGACTTTCAGAAGTTCTTGGAACAGGCCCAGAAACTGCGGGACGCGCACGCCACGTTGCAGGAGCTGCACGACACCACGGAGTCGAATCTCAATTCGCTCTACAAGGACTGGACCGGTCCCGCGGCGAACGCCTCGTACCAGAAGTACAGCGAGGACATCGCGCCGAACTCCGACGAACTGCTGGAGTATCTGAAGGGCGGTGCCGAGGTCATCGAGGCCGCGGTGCAGACGGTGTACGAGCTGTGCAAGAGCAAGATCGAGCAGATCGACGACCTGTACACGCCCACGGTGGGCGCCGCTGTGCCCGACATGGCGAGGAAGGTCATGAAGATCGCGCGCGGCGAGGTGGAGGACCAGTCCCAGATCCTGGAGATAGCGGCCTGGGTCGATGCCGAGACTGGCAGCAACATCGAGTCGACGATCCGCGCCGACGACTGTGGTCTGAACGACGGAAACAAAGAGATGACGGTGGACCAGTGCAGGGAGTGGGTGCAGACCTCCTGGAACCCCGACCTCTACGACCACCTCTGCAAGAGCTTCACCGCGGTCTGTGACGACACGAAGGAGCAGGTCGACAGCGCGTGGGAGGAGCTCAACGATTACTTCAAGGATTACACCAGCGAGTTTCCCGAAGGCGGTGACCTCGGTCTGGCGGATCCGAGCCAGGACGGACTCCAGGACCCCGGCTCGCAGAATCCCGGCAGCGATGGTGGTACTTCGCCGAGCGGCGGGGGCTCCACACCGAGCGCTCCCTCTATTCCGGAACCGGAGATCCTCGGACAGGACCAGGGGAAGAACCCGGTCACCGGTGATGAACTGGAGGTCGACCCGGAAACGGGCGAGCCGTACCCGATCGACCCCGAAACCGGCGAGGCCGTCACGGACGTCGGTGATGATCGAGACACCCTGACCGTGGAGAAGGGTGACCGCACGTTCGAAATGACCGAACCGGACGAAGACGGAGAGATGGAGATCTCGGTCGACGACGGTTCGGGCGAGCCGAAGGAGTACAAGCTCGACTTCGGTGACGGCGAGAACGATGAGGGCGGGCAGTCCGAGTCCGGTGACTTCGGCCCTACGGGAGCCGGAGGCGGGGCTGAAGAGGAGGTTCATCGGCCCGGCGAAGACGGCAAGATCCACATCGAGGACGGGGACCTCAAGATCACCGCGGAGCGTCCGGAGGGCCCGGACGGGCCGACGAGAGTCACCGTGGACGACGGCACACCCCCTCCCACCACCTACACCTCGGAGAGGCGAAGGACGAGGAATCCGGTGCCACGGGTGGGGCCGGTATGGGGGCAGGCACGGGAGGTGGCGCGGACCGGGGAAGTCCCCGAACCATGCCCGCTCCGGGCGAGAACCCGTTCGAAGACGACGAGGAAGCCGACGCCGACAAGGGCGTCCCGGCAGTCGGATCCGGCGGAGGCGTGGGTGGCACCGCGGCTTCGGGCGGTGGGTCGATCTCCGACGGCGGTGCCATGGCCGGAGGCTCCGGCGGGTCCGCCGGTGAAGGCGGCGGTGGAGGAACAACCCGCCGCGCAGCCTGCTCAGACACGCAAGTTCTCCCGCGCGGTGGCGCCGCCCGAGCCCGCCCCCGAGGCGCCGAAACCACCACCGCCACCGCGGCCGGTGCGACGTCGTCGCGAAGAGGTCTTCGACGACGAGGACTTCTCGAACAACAGCTGGATGCAATGAACACCGCGTCGCATCCCGTTGTGGCCAAACGCGCCGACGACATCCGGTGTCTTGTGTGCCGAGTGCTGGAGGTGGACGCAGACCGTGTCGAGGACACCGACCTGTTCGTCGAAACCCTCGGCGCGGACTCGATGAAGCTCATCGAACTACTCGCCCATCTCGAGATCGAGTTCGACGTCGAAGTCGATGAGGACGAGATCGAACGGTTGGTGAACATCGAAGGCGTTTTCGCGGTGCTGAGTGCCGCACTGGGTGGCTGAGCCATGCGCAGGGTGGCAGTCACCGGGATCGGTGTCGTATCGAGCATCGGCACCGGCGCCGCCGCGTTCGAGGAGGCGCTGCGGGCCGGGCGCAGCGGAGCCGGGCCCATCACGGCGTTCGACACCGAGGGCTTCGCCCACACCACCGGATGCGAGGTGACGGACTTCGACCCGGCCCGATGGGTGCGAACACTGCCGCCGAGGGAAGTGGGCCGGGCGACACAGTTCGCCATCACTCCGCCCGCCTCGCCCTGGCCGACGCGGGTGTGGACGAACGAGACCTCGCCGACAGCCACGGTGTGGTGTCGATCGGCACCACCGACGGCGGCTCGGACGACGGCGAGGCGGTGGCGGCGACCGCGGTGCGGTTCGGGTTCGGTGAGGTCGACCCCGCCGCGGTGCGCCGCATTCCCGCGAACCGAATCGCCGTGGGAGTGGCGCGGGAACTCGGCCTTAGCGATGTGGACGTCACCACCCTCGCGACAGCGTGCGCGGC
>NZ_DAHVQP010000052.1:0-7300 GCF_027317685.1 Saccharomonospora sp. | reverse complement strand
CGCCGAGAATGTCGTGCTCGGCCGGCTCGCGACCGAGGTCGCCACGCTGCTGCGCGGCAAGCACAAGCCCATCTATGCCCCGCACGTGGACACCGGTGACTTCGTCATCATCGTCAATGCAGACAAGGTGGCGCTCACCGGCAACAAGCG
The DNA here is from genome assembly GCF_027317685.1 of Saccharomonospora sp. Taxonomy (NCBI): domain Bacteria; kingdom Bacillati; phylum Actinomycetota; class Actinomycetes; order Pseudonocardiales; family Pseudonocardiaceae; genus Saccharomonospora; species Saccharomonospora sp. Next base: position 7,150 of record NZ_DAHVQP010000052.1, on the reverse strand, counting down.
TGAGCAGAAGCTCGCGTACCGTCACAGCGGCTATCCCGGTGGTCTGCGTAAGCGTTCTTACGGCGAGCTGCTTGAGACCCGCCCGGAGCGACTGGTCGAGAAGGTCGTGAAGGGCATGCTGCCGAAGAACAAGCTGGGCCGCGCGCAGGCGAAGAAGCTCAAGGTCTACGCCGGCCCGGATCACCCGCATGCCGCGCAGAAGCCCCAGCCACACGAGATCACCAAGATCGCTCAGGTGTCCCAGTGAGTGAGGAACAGTCTGTGACCAGCACCGAGACCGAGGCCGCTTACGACGCGGTCGTGACCAGCGAGACGCCCGCCGCCCCGGCGCCGTCTCGGGCTGCCGGGGGTACCGCGCAGACGGTGGGCCGTCGTAAGGAGGCGGTCGTCCGGGTGCGCATGGTTCCCGGCACCGGCGAGTTCAGGTTGAACGGCAAGAGCCTCGAGCAGTACTTCCCGAACAAGGTTCACCAGCAGCTGATCCGTGAGCCGCTGGTCACCGTCGAGAAGGCCGAGTCGTTCGACGTCCACGCCCGCCTGCACGGCGGTGGTATCTCGGGTCAAGCAGGTGCGCTGCGGCTTGCGATCGCACGTGCATTGGCCGAGATCGACAGCGATGACCGTCCTGCGCTGAAGAAGGCAGGCTTCCTCACGCGTGACGCTCGCGCGACCGAGCGTAAGAAGTACGGTCTGAAGAAGGCCCGTAAGGCCCCGCAGTACAGCAAGCGCTGACCTGGCTCATTCCAAGCGCCCGCCCGTTTTCGGGGTGGGCGCTTGGTTTGTCTGTGGCTCGTGTGTCGATGCGCACGTTTAGCGGGCTAAACGTTGTCCGATGCATCTGGGATCGCATCCGGCCTGCTCAACGTGGTGTGAGCACTTCAGTGGCCACGTTCAGCCCGCTAAACGTTGTCGAATGGCCGGTGGGGGCCAGGGCGTGCATCGTGGAATCGCTAGGTTATTTGTCGTCGGTTGTGTGCTCGCGATGACGGAGGTCGACGAACATGGCTCGCCTTTTCGGCACGGACGGGGTTCGCGGCCTCGCCAATGACGAGCTGACCCCGGAGCTGGCGCTCGCGCTCGCCGCCAGCGCGGCCCGTGTCCTCGCCGCTCACGACCGTTCGCAGCGGCCGGTGGCCGTTGTGGGCAGGGATTCGAGGGCGAGTGGCGAGATGTTGGAGGCCGCCGTCGTCGCCGGACTGACGTCCGCGGGAGCGGATGTGCTGCGTGTCGGTGTTCTCCCCACCCCGGGGGTCGCCCACCTGGTCACCGAGCTGGGGGCCAATCTCGGCGTGATGATCTCCGCGTCGCACAACCCGATGCCCGACAACGGCATCAAGTTGTTCGGTGAGGGAGGCCATAAACTCCCGGACGGCATCGAGGACGAGATCGAACGTGGTCTGAACGCCCAAGGGGCCCGTCCGACCGGTCCGCAGATCGGCCGCGTGTCGGATGTCGACGACGCTGTCGATCGGTATGTCGCACACCTCCTCGAGGCGGTGCCGGTGTCGCTGGGCGGGCTGCGGATCGTGGTGGACTGCGCCAACGGCGCGTCCTCGTTGGCGGCGCCGGACGCGTATCGCAAGGCGGGCGCCGAGGTGATCGCGCTGCACGCCGAACCCGATGGTGTGAACATCAACGACGGTTGCGGTTCCACGTGCCCGGAGGACCTGCAGGCCGCGGTGGTGGAGCACGGCGCCGACCTCGGTATCGCCCATGACGGGGACGCCGACCGCTGTCTTGCGGTGGACGCGGACGGGAACCTCGTCGACGGTGACCAGATCATGGCCATCCTCGCCGTCGCCATGGCTGAGTCGGGTGAACTGGCCGACAACACGCTCGTCGCCACGGTGATGAGCAACCTGGGGTTGCACCTGGCGATGAAGAAGCGCGGTATCGCCGTGCGCACCACGGCCGTCGGTGACCGTTACGTGCTGGAGGAGTTGCGCGCGGGCGGTTTCTCGTTGGGTGGTGAGCAGTCGGGTCACGTGGTGCTGCCCGACTACGCCACGACGGGCGACGGGCTGCTCACCGCACTCCGACTCATGGGGCGGGTGGCTCAGACGGGGAGGCCGCTGCGTGAGTTGGCGGCGGTGATGCACAGGCTGCCGCAGGTGCTCGTCAATGTGCCGGTCACCGACAAGGCAGCCGTGGCCGCCGCTCCCGTGGTGAGGGACGCCGTCGCGGACGTGGAGGCCGAGCTGGGTGACGAGGGTCGGGTGCTGTTGCGCCCGTCCGGCACGGAGCAACTCATCCGTGTCATGGTGGAGGCCCCGGATGCCGACACGGCTCAGGCGGCGGCCGATCGACTCGCGGGTGTTGTTGCGTCGATAGGCTGAATTCAGTAGCGCATTTTCGCATTATTTGAAAATTTGCGTCGATCAGAAAATGATTGTTGTCTGATCGACGATTTTGTGCGTTAGTGATGTCACAGCAACGGCGTGGGACCTTGTACACGGTATCCGCGCGACAGCCAATGGGGGCGAAGGAGTGGCTGTGACAGATCAATCTGGTGTGTCCGCGCCGGAGGGTTACAGAGCCGAAACCGGCACGATGGCGCGAGAGTCTCAGAAGATCCACGATGAGGCGGAATCCGCGCAGGGGGAAGTGAAGGATCTCGAAGCCGCCGAAGTGTCCGAGACGGATTTCGGAAAGGCGCACACGGAATGGGGGGCCGATTTCACGACCGCGATCGCGGAGATCGCTAAAGGGGCGAGCGGGATGTGCGCGTCCCTGAAGTCCTTGGCCGCCGCGATCGGTAGCGCCGGCAAGCAGTACGAGGCAGCCGAGGCGGAGCAGTCCTCGACCGTGACCCAGTCGGGGAGTGGGCTGTGAGCGAGAGAACGTGGGAAGAGACCAAGGAGATCCTGGACGACCCGTACGTCTCGGCTGAAACGAAGCAGGCGGTCCTCGGCGCCTACGCGCGCAGCGGGGATGGTAACGAGGCAGCCGAGGAGTACTACGAGAAGTACGGCGTCAACCCGCGCTGGGATCTTTTCGGTCCCCCACGCTTCATAGATGACGACAAGATCTATGAGGAGGCGAAGGCCGAAGCCGAACGCGAGGGTTACCGCGAGAGGCAGGTCTCCGACCGACTCGAGGAGAACAAGTCGGCTCTGGCCGAGGCCCAGGCTCCCGGCACCACCGGCGGGGTGCAAAACTCGGACGAGTTGTTCGATCTCGGCGAGACCGCGCTGGAGGTGTTCGAGCAGTTCGTGCCCATCGACGAGGAGGCACCGGGGGACTGCAGGCACATCGACGGACCGATCAACCTCCAGACCGACATCGAGGAACGGTTCAACGAGCAACGGGGCATCGACTTCCAGAAGTTCCTCGACCAGGCCCAGAAACTGCGGGACGCGCACGCGACTCTGCGGGAACTGCACGAGACCACGGAGTCGAACCTCAACTCCCTCTACAAGGACTGGACCGGTCCCGCCGCGAACGCCTCGTACCAGAAATACAGCGAGGACATCGCGCCGAACTCGAACGAGCTGCTGGAGTACCTGGAGGGTGGCGCCGACGTCATCGAGGCCGCGGTGCAGACGGTGTACGAGGTGTGCAAGAGCAAGATCGAGCAGATCAACGACCTGTACACGCCCACCGTGGGTTCCGCCGTGCCGGACATCGCGCGGAAGGTCATGACGCTCGCGCGCGGCGAGGTGGAGGACCAGGAGCAGATCCTGGAGGTCGCTGCCTGGGTCGACGCCGAGACGGGAAGCAACATCGAGGCGACGATCCGCGCCGACGACTGTGGTCTGAACGAAGAGAACAAAGTGATGACGGTGAACCAGTGCAAGGAGTGGGTGCAGACCTCCTGGAACACCGATCTCTACGACCACCTCTACAAGGACTTCACCAGGATCTGTGACGACGCGAAGGAGAAGGTCGACGAGGCGTGGGGGGAACTCAACGAGTACTTCAAGGGGTACACCAGCGAGTTCCCCGAGGGCGGCGATCTCGGCTTGGAGGGACCGGACACCGGGAATCCGGACTCCGGGCAACGGACCCCCACCGGTGGCGGCGGAGGCGGTGGCGGCGGAGGCACCTCGCCGAGCACGAGCACGCCACCGCCCATTCCGGAGCCGGATCTTCCTGGTTCGGGCCAGCCCAAGAACCCCGTCACCGGGGAGGACTTGGAGATCGACCCGGAAACGGGTGAGCCGTATCCGATCGACCCCGAAACCGGCGAGGCCATCAAGGACCTCGGCAGCGATCGGGACACCCTGACCGTGGAGAAGGGTGACCGCACGTTCGAGATGACGGAACCGGACGAAGACGGCGAGATGGAGATCTCGATCGACGACGGGTCCGGTGAGCCGAAGGAGTACAAGCTCGACTTCGGGGACGGCGAGACCGGTGAGGGGGAAGCCGGGGACGACGACTTCGGCCCCAGGGGGGCCGGGGGTGAGTCGGACGAGCGGGTCTATCGTCCCGGTCCCGACGGCAAGATCCACATCGAGGACGGGGACCTCAAGATCACCGCTGAGCGTCCGGAGGGTCCGGATGGGCCGACGAAGGTCACCGTGGACGACGGCACACCTCCTCCCACCACCTACACCCTCGGGGAGGCGAAGGACGAGGATGCCGGTCCCACAGGCGGCGGTGGTGCGGGCGGCGCGGGCAGCGGTGGTGCGGACCGCGGAAGTCCGAGAACCATGCCTGCCCCGGGCGAGAACCCGGTGGACGACGAGGAGGACGACGCCGACAAGGACGTTCCCACCGGCGGTTCCGGGGGAGGATCGGGTGGCACCCCAGCTGGCGGCGGTGGCATCGGCAGTGCGATGTCCGGAGGCCCCGGTGGATCCGCCGTCGGTGGCGGCGGTGGTGGTGAACCCATCGGCGACGGCCCCATGTCCGGTGCGGTGCCCGGTGAGTCACCTACGTCGGCGGGATTGGGCACGGCACCGGGAGGTATGGCCGAACCCGCCGTGGCCGGTGCGCCCCCGAGCGGTGACACCGCCGGCGGGGCCGGGATGGCCCCGATGGGCGGCATGGGTGCCGCAGGTGCCGGTGGAGGTCAGGGTGGTGACCAGGAACGAACCAACCCGTACCGCATCGACGGCGGCATCTTCGACAACAACAGCACCGAGAAACGAATCAGCGGCACGATCGGTGAGGACAACACCGAAAGTTCCGTTCAGTTCTCCCGTTAGATGACGAACCGGACGTTTTGAGGAGTCAGCATGGCCGAAGGACGAGCCGCTGCCGTTATCTCTCGGTTGGGGCAGATCACGCGGGAGATGAACGATCGGCGGGCGTTGCGGGAACGCAACGCCGCGCAGCACAAGGAAGCCGCCAGGGAACGGCTGCTCATGCAGGGCAAGGTCGCGGAGCGCGCCACCCAACATCTGTCGGAGCTGAACCGCAGACAGAAAGCCGCTGGTGGTTGGGCGACCGGCAAGGCGTTGGCGAACAAGGACAACGTCATGGGCTTCGGTCCGGAGGACGACGACTCCCGGCAGAAGGAGCCGTTCCCCGGGTATCCGGTGCCCTCGTCGTCCGTTCCGCCGCCGGTGTCGACAGCGCCTCCGACAGCCCCGGAACAACCTGCTGCGCAACAACCCACCCAGACGCGTAAGTTCTCCCGGTCGGTGGCACCACGGGAGCCCGAACCGGAGGCTCCGAAACCGCCGCCACCACCACGTCCGGCACGACGGCGCCGAGAAGAGGTCTTCGATGACGAAGACTTCTCGAACAACAGTTGGATGCAATGAGTACCGCACTGCATCCCGTTGTGGCCGAACGTGCGGAGGACATCCGACGTCTCGTGTGCAAGGTGTTGGAGGTGGACGCGGACCAGGTCGAGGACACCGACCTGTTCGTTGAAACCCTCGGCGCGGACTCGATGAAGTTGATCGAACTGCTCGCCCACCTCGAGGTCGAGTTCGATATCGAGGTCGATGAGGACGAGCTCGAACGGCTGGTGAACATCGAGGGCGTTTTCGCGGTGTTGAGTGCCGCGTTGGGCGGGTGAGATGCGCAGAGTGGCGGTGACCGGTGTCGGTGTCGTGTCGAGTATCGGCACCGGCGCCGTCGCGTTCGAGGAGGCGTTGCGGGCCGGGCGCAGTGGGGCGCGGCCCATCACGGCGTTCGACACCGAGGGGTTCGCCCATTCCCTCGGGTGTGAGGTTACCGATTTCGACCCGGCCCGGTGGGTGCGGACATTGCCACCGTGGGAAGTGGGTCGGGCGACGCAGTTCGCCATCGCCTCCGCCCGGTTGGCCCTGGCCGACGCGGGAATGGACGAACGGGACCTCGTCGACAGTCACGGCATGGTGTCGATCGGCACCACCGACGGTGGTGCGGACGACGGTGAGGCGGTCGCGGCGACCGCCGTGCGTTTCGGATTCGACGAGGTCGATCCGGCTGCGGTGCGGCGTATTCCCGCGAGTCGGATCGCCGTGGGGGTGGCGCGGGAACTCGGCCTCAGCGACGTGGACGTCACCACCCTGGCGACAGCGTGCGCGTCGGGGAACTACGCCATCGGCAACGGCTTCGACGCCGTGCGTTCGGGGGAGGCGGACTTCGCCCTCTGCGGGGGCGCCGATGCGATGTGCCGGATGACGTTCACCGGCTTCTATCGGTTGAAGGCCATCGACCCGGAGCGGTGCCGCCCGTTCGACGCGCAACGCAAGGGGATCCTCACCGGTGAGGGGGCCGCTGTGTTGTTGTTGGAGCCGTGGGAGGCCGCCGTCGCCCGGGGAGCCCGGATCTACGCCGAGGTGCTCGGCTACGGACTCAACTGCGACGCCCACCACCAGGTGGCGCCGGAACGTGGCGGTGTGGCGAGGTGCATGTCGCTGGCGTTGCGGGACGCGGGGGTCACACCCGGGGACGTGGACCTGATTTCCGCCCACGGTACGGGGACCCGGCTCAACGACGTCACCGAGTGCGGCGCCGTGTTCGACGTCTTCGGACCCCGTCCGCCGCGGATGGTGTCGGTGAAGTCCATGCTCGGACACACGATGGGGGCCGCGAGCGCGCTCGCCTCCGCCGCGTGCGTGTTGGGTATCGCCGGTGGTTTCATCCCTCCGACGATCAACCACGAAAAGACCGACCCGGACTGCGGCATCGACTGTGTGCCCAATACGGCGGTCGACGCCGATCTTCGCGTCGTGCAGAACAACGCGTTGGCGTTCGGGGGCAACAA
>NZ_DAHVQP010000031.1:0-98033 GCF_027317685.1 Saccharomonospora sp. | reverse complement strand
ATCTGGCAGGCCATCCGGGACGCCGGACTGAAGCTTCCGGAGAACCCGCACCCGAAGGACATCGACGGACGCCTGGTCAACGTGTTCCTCAAGTGCGAGGCGTCGCCGGACGGCACCGTGCGGGGCCGCCGCAACGCGATGTTGGACGACTCCGACGTGCACTGGCACCGGCAGATCAAGGCCTGTGTGGGTGGGGTCGCGGCCTCCGTCACCGGAGACCCGGCCGTGTTCGTATCGGTCTCGGCCGTGCACCAGGGCCCGGCCGGTGGTGGTCCCGTGGCGGCGATCGTCGACCTGGGTGACAAACCGACCGATTACCACTGAGCTACCGACCCGGTGCCCCTCCCCTGCCAGATCATCGAACAGAGGCGAGAAAGCGATGTCCGACGAGGAACTGTGCTTCCGGTCCGCGACCGAGCTGGTCCGGTTGCTCCACCGCCGTGAGCTGTCAGCCCGTGAACTGCTGGCGGCGCATCTGAAGCGGATCGAATCGATCAATCCGCAGATCAACGCGATCGTGACGTTGGTGCCCGAACACGCGGAACGCGCTGCCGCGGCCGCCGATGAGGCGATCGCGAGCGGCGATCCCTTGGGACCGTTGCACGGCCTTCCGGTCGCCCACAAGGACCTGACCGAGACCAAAGGCATCCGCACCACCTACGGCTCACCGGTTCGGGCGGACCACGTCCCCGAGGTCGACAGCGTCGTGGTGGAGAGCCTGACCAAGGCCGGTGCGGTGACGGTGGGCAAGACCAACACTCCTGAGTGGGGCACCGGCTCACAGACGTTCAACCCCGTCTTCGGCGTCACCCGTAATCCCTACGATCTGTCCAAGACCGTGGGTGGCAGCAGCGGTGGGGCGGCAGCGGCCCTGGCGGCCCGGCTGGTGCCGATCGCCGATGGCACCGACATGGGCGGGTCGCTCCGCAACCCGGCGAGTTTCTGCAATGTGGTGGGCCTGCGGCCCTCGGTGGGGCGGGTACCGGTGTGGCCGAGCGCCGACCCGATGTTCACCTTCTCCGTGGCCGGGCCGATGGCTCGCACCGCCGCCGACGTGGCGTTGCAGATGCGGGTTCTGGGCCGACCGGACCCGCGGTCACCGCTCTCGCACCACGTTCCCGCGGAACGCTTCGCCGACTCGCTGGAACGGGACTTCAGCGGCACCTCGATCGCGTGGAGCGCCGACCTGGGTGGTCTTCCGGTGGATGAGCGGGTGGTCCAGGCGATGGCACCCGGGCGGGAGGTGTTGACCGGTCTGGGCTGCCGGGTCTCCGACCGCGACCCGGACTTGACCGGTGCCGATGAAGCCTTCCGGACCTGGAGGTCCTGGTACTACGTGTTGACGTTGGACGAGCTGTACCGGCAGCAGCCGGACGCGTTCGGCACCAGCGCCGCATGGAACATCGAGGTCGGCCGAAAGGTCACGGGCGAAGACCTCGTCCGCGCGCAGCGTCTCCGCACGGCTCTCTACCACCGGATGCGCGAGTTCCTCGACACCTACGAGTTCCTGGTGACCTTGGTGTCGCCCGTACCGCCTTTCGACGTCGAGATGAAGTATCCCGAAAGCGTGGCCGGGGTCGCCAGCGAAAGCTATCTGGATTGGATGCGCGCCTGCTATTGGATCTCCGCGACCGGGCTGCCCGCGGCCTCCGTGCCGTTCGGATTCACCCCCGAGGGGCTTCCCGTCGGATTGCAGATCGTGGGTCGTCCCGGTGATGACTTCGGAGTGCTGCAACTCGCGCATGCCATCGAAAGCGCCACCGAGACGGGCAAACGTCTGCCGGAGTTCGTCGACTCGAAAGCGGGAAGCAGGCCCTGACGAAAAAGGACGCCCATCGGGCGGGAAGACGAGGGGTACGTGAGGCCGTGGGTGGATTCCCCTCCCCTGACCGATGACCTCACCACGACCCACCGACCGCACCGGTCGTGGACTCGTATCGAGTCCGTGAACAAGGCGGGGGCCGCCACCCACAGGTGACGGCCCCCGATGTCACACCGCTACCGTTGCTCGACGACCTCGAAGGTCAGGACGTCGGTGAACTTGCGCCCGTAGGAGTCGATCGCGGTGACCTCGGCGCGATGCTCGCCCACGGCGAGGTCGGTCGGCAGTTCGAACCGCCACAGGTGCATCGACCGGTCCGCGAGACTGCCGCCGTGGACCAGCTGCTGCGCGACGGCATGTGGGTCCGACCACTCCGCACCGACGTTCTGGTCCTCACCGCGCATCTGCTGCGTGCGAGTGGCCCATCGGGCCGGACCGCCGTCGATGCTCACCTTGACTTGCGAACCGGTGGAGCCCATCCAGAAGTTCGTGGTCAGCCACGTGGTGCCGGCCAGGTCGTCACGACTCACGACGTGCGGGTCGCTGAGCTCGGGAGCAGGGCCTTCGGGGTTCTCGTTCCACTCCTGCCGCGTCACGTACCAATCACGGTAGGTCGGCGTGTTCAGTCCCAGCTGCGTCTGCACCCGGTCGCTCTGCCCGGTTACCGTGTAACGCTCCTTGAACCTGTTGCCCTTGATGTCAAGGGTCACCACGCCCGGTCGGCCTCCGTCGCGCCCGACCGCGATGGGATAGCCGTCCTCGGTCAGCTCACCGGAGTACCAATCGCCGGAGATCGCTCCCGCCGTGATGTGCGGGAACGGCAGTCCTTTCAGCCCGAAGAGGTCACGCCACCCCTTGGCGAGGTCACCGGCCTTCAGGTTCTCGATCGAATGGCTGTGACCGGAGACGGAGACCGCCTTGCGACCCTTCAACAGGTCGTACACCTCCCGAACCTGGTCGACCTGGTGGATGGGGCTCCCCTCGTCGGCGTAGTTCACCAGCCCGATGTGGCCGGCGATCACGACGAGCTTGTTCCGGGGTACCTCGGCGAGGTCCTTTTTCAGCCACTCGAGCTGCTGCTCGTCGAGCCGACCGTTGTAGGTCGGGTTGTTCTCCGGGTCGTCACAGCCCGGCCGTTGCCCGTCCGCGTTGTCGACGTCCGGCGTGCACGGGTACCGCACCGTGTTCAACGCGACGACGTGGACCTTGCCGACGTCGTAGGAGTAGTAGGCCGGGGCGAGCTGCGCCCGGAAGGTATCGAACGAATGTTCTGCGGTCTCGGCATCGAAATCGAGGTCGTGGTTACCGGGCAGGAAACGGACCGGCCCGTTCAGCGAGCTGGTCAGTTCCTTCACGTCGGGGTAGAGCGAAAGGTCGTCGCCCACGACGTCGCCGACGAAGAGGGTGCCGCAGCCCGTGTAGTCGTGGCGTTGCGCGAGGTCGTTGATGGCACCCTTACGCGCGTACTCCACCTCGGTCTTGTCGTAGGTCTGCAGATCGCCCGCGATCACGCAATTCTGGTCCCACGTCTGCGTGGCACGGCTCCGCACCACCGGGAAGTTCACCGCGGCCGGGACCGGGCCGGTCGGCGCGATCCCGCCGTAACGCAGGTCGGGAGACCCCTCCGGCAGGTGGTTGTAGTGGAACTGGGCGACGTTGTGTTCGTCGACCGGCACCTGATATCCGGACGGCTGGGTGATGAACACCGTCATGTTGTCGTACACGGGCAGCTCGTAACGTCCACGAGCGTCGGTGGTGACCACGTCCCGGCCGTTCGACACCGTGACACCGCGAAGGCCCCGTTCCCCCGGGTCGCTCACGCTGTCCCGGTCCCGGTCGACGAACACCCGGCCTTTCAGCACACGGTGGTCCGGCTGACCGTCCTTGGCGGGAACCACCTCGACCTGACCGCGATAGGCGGTCTCGTTCCACTCTCCCGGTTCGAAAGACGCCGCCGCCTCCGGCGTGGTGACGATCGCGGTGCCGGACCCGACGACCGCGAGCGTGGCGAGTGCTGTCACACCGATACGCACTCTGTTCCGTTGTCTCACTGAACACCCCATTTCACTGACCTCCGGTGAGTCAGGGAGGTACCGGCCGAGGTGGCCGGCGGAAAATACCTTTCCGTAACAGATTGAACGCAAGATGTGCCCGATGGGAAACAACGCGTATCCGCGGTGTAGCCGGCGAGTGACCGCACTCGGGCGGTGTCCACGACGCCCTACGACGTCCCACGGCTTCCTACGACGTCCTACGGCCTCTCACGCCGCCTCACGGCACACCGCTTCCCTCCACCGACCTGGGCGCCCTCCGTGACGCCGTCTTCGACCAGCATCCGTGGTCCGTACCACTTCGCAAACATTCTCGATACGCCACGGATTCAGGGCCCGGGAAGACTCGACGGCTTGCCGGGCGGCCGAATGGCTCGCCTTTCCGCGAGTCATCTCCGAGGGCCCGCCGTGAGGCACCACGTGGCCCGTCACGACCTGGCGTTGCAACACGACCGTCGGTATCGCTTTCAAGCCGACCACGCGCAACAGGTCCTGGAAACCCTGTCGTGGTTGTACGATGCGTTTCCCGCCGACCATCCCTTCGCCGAGCACCGCTTGTCGGACACCGTTTCCGAGATCCCCCGGACCTGGTTGCTCGGCTCCAGCCCGAACGGCTCCGACCTGGCCGCCGGACTCGGCATCGGCTACACCTTCACCGGATTCATCGATGCCGCGGTCGCGCCGGGAGTGTGACGGTACCGTCAGCAGCCGACGCCGCTCGGGAACCGACCGACGACCGGAGGAACGAACCCACCGACATCGTGGACGGCCGGTGGCCCAGGTTCGTCGCGGGCGGTCCCGACGACGTTCGTGCCACGTTGGAACGCATGATCGACGAAAGCGGCGCCGACGAGGTGATGGTGCAAGACCTCATCGCCGACCCCGGGCCCCGACGACACTCACACCGCCTTCTCGCGGAAGTATTCGGCCTGTCACCGAGGAATTCCAGCACGAGCGAGCACGTCTGACGGACCGATAACAGCGGAATTTCGGCTTCTTCCGTTTCGTGGAGGCCGCTGTTAGCTTCTCTGCCACGTGAAGGCGAGGCGCCACAGGACTCAACGGTATCCGGTCGGGTGCGCCCGCGCCTGCGTACCGTCCGTCCACTGTGGTGAGGAGAACCTTAAACGAGCCCCGCGAGTTCGAAGACCACGCCGACCGCTCCACACCGGCACCGACTCGCCGTCGGTTGCTGGCCGGCGCTGTCGGTGACGGTGACGCGGACGACACCGCTGCGCTCCAAGCCGCGATGGACAGTGCTTCAAACGGCAGAATCGTCGCTTTGGAGAACGGCAAGTCCGATCGCATCACGAACACCGTCGTCGTCGATGTCGCCAAGGTACGCGGCATCGAAGGCAACAACGCCCGCGTCGTCACCGATCAGGACATCGTCTGTCTCCGGATCCAAGGCACGCACACCGGGTCGGCCAGTCCGAAGCACGACCCCTCCGAACGGGTCAAACTGCCGGAGATGAATCCCTACGTGCGAGGTCTTCGTATCCATACGGTCCCCGCACTACAGGGAACCGGTATCCAGGTGGAGGGCACGTTCGGGCTCACTCTGGCCCAATGACACCTCTTCGATCTCCGGACCGGGATCGAGTTCACCGGCACGAACCGCAACACCGTGTTGAACCGACCTGTACCGGAGACCCAGTTGATGTTCTTTTCGCCTCACCTGATCCACAATCACCGCGTGAGCAATGCAACGAACCCAGCCGATCTCGGTGTGCGTGAAGCGGCCACGTTACTGCGCTCCGGCGCTCTGTCGGCCGTCGAACTGCTCGATGCCTGCGAACAACGGATCGCCGAACGCAACGGCGGGCCGCCGAGCTTCGACGGTGCTCCCGACTCGGTCAACGCCTGGACACAGCTGTATCCGGAGCTGTCCCGGGAACAGGCGCGCGCCGCGGACGAGCGACTCCGTCGCGACGGCGACGAGGCACCGCTGTTGTGCGGTATCCCGCTCGCGCTCAAGGACCTCTACGCCGTCGCCGGGCTACCGCTGACGGCCTCCAGCCGTGTCCTCGACGGTCATGTCCCCGACGAGGACTCGACGGCGTGGGCTCGGTTGCGGGAAGCCGGGATGGTGCTCCTCGGACATACGCACACGCATGAGTTCGCCGCGGGCGGCACCACCGACCAGGTGGGCAACCCACACGCTCTCGAACGATCCGCCGGTGGCTCCAGCGGGGGCTCAGCCGCGGCACTCGCCGCTGGAATGGTCCCAGCGGCGTTGGGGACGGACACCGCGGGATCGTTACGCGTCCCGGCGGCGTTGTCCGGGGTGTCATCGATCAAACCGACCCACGGCCGTATCCCCCGCGACGGAATCATTCCGCTGTCCCCGTCACTCGACCACCCCGGTCCCATGGCTCGCAGTCTCGCCGACTGCGCCGTCCTGTTGGAGGCACTGGCCGCGGGTGGGGCGGAGGTAAGTCCTCTGTTCCCTCCTCCCGCGCCGTTGACCGGGCTGACGGCATCGATCCCGGTGACGGATCGTCCCCTTGCCGGTGTCCGTGTCGCTTTGACCGACCGACCGCACGTGGTCGGCGTCGAACCGGATATCGCCGACGGCCTCGAACGTGCCGCGCAGGCCTGTGTCGAGCTCGGCGCCGAGGTCGTCGAGCTGCCCGCCGCTGCCGAGATGGTGGGCGAGGACTACAGCATTGTGCTGTTCTCCGAGGTCGCGGACTACCACCGACGCTTCGCGGGCCGGGAGGCCGACTATCGGACGAGTATCCGGGAGTTCGTCGAGACCAGCCGACTGTTCACGTCGCTGGAGGCCTATCTTGAGTCGCGGCGAACGTTCGCTCAACTCACCGCCACCTGGGAGGCCTGGTTCGCCGTCAACGGGGTCGACGTCATCCTCGAACCGTCCTCGCCGAGCATCGCGCCCGTCCGGGGCGGCGGCTACGAGTCGGGCCGACTCGGTGGCGACGGCGACCCGTTGATTCGGTTGACCGCGATCTGGAACGCCACCGGCTTCCCCGTCGCGGCGATACCCGCGGAAACCGGGAAACGCAGCGGCCTTCCGGTCGGCCTCTCCCTCATCGCACCGCGCGGCGAGGAGGCACGGGTGGTTCGCATCGGCACCGTTCTCCAGGAGTACGCACTGCACCCACCGGAGCCGGTCTCCCCATACGCCGACCCCACGAACAGGCGGTAGACGGCTTCACAGGACGGACCGAGGACGCGGCATGCCCTACCAGTCGAGGGCCTCGATCAACTCCCGCTCCATCTGCGGCGCGAGGGTCTCCAGGTAGGTCGCGGTGACGTGGTTGTCGTCGAGGTAGACGAGCACGTTGCCGATCACCGGTGGACACACCTCGTCGTCGCAGAAGTAGTCACTGAAGTCCAGGAACGACACGGTCGAAGGGATGTCGGGTATCGAGGCATAGGGCGGTTCAGGGGGATAGTAGTCCTCCTTGCGCCCCATGCACTCGGGCGCGTCGATGCCCTTCTGGTGCGCACATTCCGAGGGGTCGTAGTCGTAGCGGGGGTGGTCCCGCAGCGCCACCACCGGGATGCCCAGCTCGGCAAGCCTGCGCCACTGCTCCACGTAGCCTTCCGGTGTGCGCTCGTGCAGCCCGAACCGCACGTCGCGGCTGGCCATCGTCACCACCGCATCGGGCCGCATCTCAGCCAGTTCGGCGATGACGGCTTCGTTCCACTCCGGGCAGTTGTCCTCCGGCCAGTCCGGGTCCGCGGTCAACGGGCACCCGCCCTTGCCGATCGAGATGATCTGCCAGCCCTGCTTCTCCACGCTGGGGGCCAACGCGGCGATGTGCTGCTGGGAATGCGAGTCACCCACCACCGCGATCCGCTTCACGGGAGTGCCGGGTGGGTCGATGGTGCAGATACGCAGGTCCTCGTTGCGTGGTGAGATCCGGCACTCGTCGTCGGAGAAGGCCACCCATTCGTCCGGCAGAGCCGCGAACGGCGGAACCACCGAGGCCCCCGTTTCCGGCGAGGGGACACCCGCCGCGATCGCCTGGGCACCGGGATAACGCGGATCGTCGAGCACGGGCGCGAAGGACGCGCGGTCGGTGCTCACCACCTGCCACACGACTGCCGCGGCCAGCACGGGGACCAACGCCACGACCCCGAACCGGTACGCGCCCCAGCGGGTCGTCTCGCCCACCCGGGATTTCCGCACCGGCTGTTCGACGAGGTGATAGGTCACCGCCGACAACACCAACGACACCGCGATGACGGCCAGGCCACCCGCGATACCCGGTTCCGTCTGGTCGGTGGCGACCAGGAAGAGCACCAGCAAAGGCCAGTGCCACAGGTACAACGCGTAGCTGATGTTGCCCAGGTACTCCAGCGGCCGGGACGACAACCACCGGTCCGCGCCGATCCTGCTCTCCGTCGCCCCGGCCAGCAGGACACACACCGCGGACATCGTGGGCCACAGCGCCGCGTATCCCGGGAAAACCTCACCGACGGTCAGGACCAGGCCGCACAGCACCAGACCCGCCACGCCGATCCAACCGAGAGCGATGCGGACCAGCCTCGGCAACACCACCCGATCGATGGCCAGCGCCAGCATCCCGCCCAGCGCGAATTCCCACAGCCGTGTCGGCGTCATGAAATACGCCAGCGGCTGGTTCACCGCCGTCAGCCACACCGACAACGCCAGGGATGCCGCGAACACCACGGCCAGCACGACGAAGACCGTCCGGCGTAGGCTCCAACCGGCCCGTCTCACGAGCAGCGCCACCGCCGCGATCAGCAGCGGCCACAGCAGGTAGAACTGGCCCTGGATGGACAGCGACCAGAAATGCTGTACCACGCTCGCCGTGTCGTGATCCGCGAAGTAGTTGGTCGAGGACGCGACCAGGACCCAGTTCTCGAAGAACAGCGCCGAGGCCACCACCTCGCGGATGGTGTCGAACCAGCGCTGTTCGGGCAGGAACACGACCGACAGCGCCATCGTCACCAGCAGCACGACCACGGACGCCGGTAACAGCCGCTTGATCATGCGGCCCCACATCGGTCGGAACTCGATGCCACCACGCAGACTCGCCCGGAACAGCTGGCCCGTGATCAAGAAGCCGGAGACGAGGAAGAACACGTCCACGCCACCGGAGACCCGCCCCAACCACACGTGGTACACGACGACCAGCAACACGGCCAGCGCCCGCATTCCCTGCAGTTCCGGGCGGTACCGACGCCCCGAACTCGGTGGAGAGGGATTCTGCTCGGCGGGGCGAGTTTGCGTGATCGTCATGCGGATGTTCCTTCACGAGTGTCAGCTGGGCGGCTCAGACGTCCCACACCGGTGAACCGGCGTGTTCCACGCGGGGCCGGTTCCGGCAGCCCCTCCGTTAGCCCGGCATCACCGACGGTACGGGGCAGGAGTCACCCTGGCGTGGTCCGCCCCGTGCGCTGTCTTTGATTCGGTCCGGCGCCCACCGGTGAGAAACAGCTGCGACCGCGTGCGTGACCGGCCCGCGTCGCCGGACGTGAACGGACCGGGACTCGTCGTGTGCCGGGCATGCTCGCGCCGGCAACGCGGTACAGCGCTGCGCTGGGCGAATCGACCACACCTTCCTGAAGCTCATCGGCCGTGAGCGTAGACGAGGCGGTAATCACCGCGATCACGACCCGTTTACCTTCGAGCGGCCAGGCAGGGGTGGACACGATTCGGAAGGCGTCCTCTATGCCGGCATTCCACCTATATCGAGGCGAAGAGCCCGTTTTCCGACATCTTGTGACGGCCCGACGCGACCTGTCGAGAAATTCGCCACCGAGCCGCGTGAGCAGCGCCACGCCTCCGCCCGGGCACCGCCTACCCATCCCCGGGCGATCCGGAGTTCGCCATCGGTAACACGAGGCGCTCGGGACACCACTGTTTCAGGCAAGCGTCGCCGAGCGCCCCGCGTCTCATCGAACAGTCGGTCTCGATCTCCTCTGTCGATAGGCCGTTTCCGTGACCGTACGGAGACGGCCGAGCTCAGGCCGTGGTGACCGTCGCGTCCTCGGCGTCGACGCCACTGTCCGACGAAATCGGCTTCTTCCGAGTCAGGACGACGAAGGAGAGCACCGCGAGAACGATCACGACGGCCATGGCCACCCCCATTGGCACGGCGGTTTCCTCCCCCTGCAGGCCCACGAGCGGCGACACCACAGCGGCGAGGGTGAACTGCAGAAAGCCCCATCACGTTCTGCATCACGAACGGCGACGCGGCGATGTAGGCGAACAACGCGGCGAACGTGAAGCAGAAGGTAAGCAAGTAACCGACGTAGTTCCGGTTGCCCAGCGTCTTCCGGACACCGACGAGCGTGGCCTTGAAGCCGCCTCGGATCCGCTTCGACGGCGGCAACGACTCCTTGGCCCACAACATCGTGCCGAGGAGCATGAGCAGCGTCAGCCCGGCCAGGACCCAGAACACCGCACGCCACCCCAGGGTCGCGATGATCGCACCACCGGACAGCGGAGCCACCACCGGCGCGATGACGTTGATGATCATCAGAACGCCCAACAGCTTCGCGGCGACCGCACCACGGGCCGTGTCGGAGATGATGGCCCTGGCCAGCACGACTCCGGCCGCGCCACTCAGGCCCTGCACGAACCGGCCCACCGCGAGGACTTCGACGTTGGGTGCCAGGGCGCACACGACGCTGGCGACCAAGCACACCGCGGAACCGATCAGCAGGGGCCGCCGCCGTCCGACGGCGTCGGAGAGCGGCCCGATGAACAACTGTCCGAACCCGAGTCCGACCAGACACGCGGTCAGCGTCAGCTGGATACCGGAAGCACTGGCGCCCAGGTCGCCGGCCATCTCCGGGAAAGCCGGAAGGTACATGTCGATCGCCAGTGGGGCGACCGCGGTGAGCAGACACAGCAGCGCGACGACCGTCGCGGCGAGGCGCGGCGCGGGCTGGGACGCACCAGGGATTCAGGCATCGAATTCTTTCCTAGGAACCATCGGCGAAAAGATATCTTTCAATATATATTGAATGATATGGGGTAAACTCGCAGGTATGGCAACAGCCCATGGTGAGGCGATGGCAGACCGGCGGGAACTGGCGACCGTGCTACGCAATCTCGCGTGGACGATCCATCGGATGGTCCCCGAGGTGGCCGGTCTCGATCCCCTGCCCACGACGGAGCTTGCCGTGATCAAACAGGTCCTGGAAGCACCCGGGATCACGGTCACCGAACTGGCCAGACAGCTGGGAATGCAGCAGAGCAACGTCAGCACAGCCGTCCGCGCACTGGTCGGACGCGGCCTCGTCGCGCGACAACGCTGCCCGGAGGATCGACGGGTGACCCGACTGTCCCCCACAGAGAAGTCACTGGCCGCGCGCGAATCGATCGACACGGTGTGGTCGGGCACGATCTGGACGGCGATGACGCGACTCAGCGACGAACACGTCGTGGCCCTCGAGTCCGCCTCCGAAGCCCTGCAAGCCCTCGATCAGGCTCTACACTCCGAACAGTCTCCCCCCGCACACGCTCATGACACGGATACCACTTCCGTGCGTGTGGGTCCCCGCCATACGCGGACCCGTCGCATCGGACGACGGTGAAGGAACGGACGCTGCCGACTCGGGCGGCACAGGAACGGTACAGGCGGGGTACAGGCGGATACGCCGAACAGCGTCGGCAACGCGAATCCCCGCACTTCGCCAAGGCGTCCCCGCGCGAGGGCTCGCGGCGAGTCTCACACGGCGCGCCGGTTCCTCACGGACGTGGACATGTCCGTGAGGAACCGGACTGCGATCAGGACCACGCGGGTATGCGATCCAAGATGTCGCAGCGCAGGTCCAACGCGGCCACGAGTTCGTTCGGATTGCGGTGATCCTGCACAGGGTCGAGCACGTCCAGGTACTCGCCCCGCAGATACACGCCCCGAAACGAACGTGGATCAGTGAGCAGGAACTCCAGCAGCTGAGAACTCAGCACGGCGTGAGCGAACCGCTCGTCCTCGCTGAGCACCTCGAACTGCCGGTCGAACTCCACGTTCCCGGTCTGCACACCTCCCAGACCGATCCTGCGATTGATCGCGTTCTGCACCGCCACCATCCGCTGAATGCTCAGCATCGGATGCGGCGCGGGAGCGGCCACCCAGATCGCACGTTCGGGTTGGTGCCGACCTTGGTAGACGGTGTCGAAGGTAGCCGCGATAAAAGGACGGCCGCGATGCGTCCCGGTGATCACGTCTCGGGCGGCTTTCGCGCGCGGCGGATGAGTCAACGGTTCCCACCGGCTACGCCGGTTGTACTGCCGGTCGTAGAGCGCGACCTGGGTATCGTCGCGCTCGGCGTACGTCCAGCCGCGCCGAGCGGCTTCCTCGCGGAGCGCGTCCAGCGACACCTCCGCTCTACCCACGAACGATCGTTTGATCCAGAACACGAATGCCGCGACCGCCCCCAACAGGAGCACGGTGCCGCCGATCACGATCGTGAGAACGACCCCGGTACTCATGAACCCCTCTCTTCGCCACGCCGTCGATTCCGGAAGATGTCACGGCCGACGGAGGATCTGGAAATCCTCGAAACTATCGCCGTCACCCGACACCCGGCGGGCAGCGGACTGTGAACGGGACCAATCGACCGGGGCACCGATCGTGGTCGCCACCGGTGGCGGGCCGGGATCGACCGGCCGCTGATCCCCGAACATCCGGGCGTCCTCGGCCAACACCTGGTCCAGCAGATGGGTGTCGTCGAGGTTGCGGCGCATCACCTCCGCTTGTCCCCGAGTCGCTTCCACCCGGGCTTGCGCGATGGTGTGCACCACGATGGCGGACAACGCCGCGGGATCCACCTTGCGCACCTGCTCGGAGAAAGTGATTTCCTTGACCGGGCCGTCCGGACCGGCGACCACGGTCACCACCCCGTCCGGCGAGCTGGCGGTGCCCGTGACGTCGGCCAGCTCCTCGGTCATGCGCCGATAGTTCTCCGCACGCGCGCGGTTCTCCGCCGCGGCCGTGTCGATCGCCTCCACACGTCGCAGAAGCCGCTTGATCGTCTCACTCATGCCAGATCTCCGAGAACTTTCCTTGCCTATTCCGGACGAATGGAGTCGATGAATGCCTGAAAATCATCGATGACCTGCGGGAACTGATCCAATTTGGAGGTCAGCACGACCTGCAGCACCGCCCTCCTGTCGGGTTCGGCGGTATCGACGAACACCATGAACACCTGGTACTGCACCAGGTACTGTGGTTGGCCGCCCAGGTCCACCTGCACCCGGACCGCCTGGGTGTAGACCGGGTTCTCCGCCGTGCCGCCCTCGGTGGTGCGACCGAGCTTCACCTCGTGCGCGCCCCGGCGAAGCCGGTCGACCGACTCCGCCGCGATCTGGTTCAGGGGAACCTCGGCGTCCCTCAGTTCGCCGGTGATCGTGATATTGGGTGTGAACCCACCGCCTCTGGAACCCGGGTGCAACGCGACGAACGCGGCTTCCGGGGTGTTGATCTCGTCCGGGTTGACCGATACCCACCCTTCCGGCAGGGAGAATTGGATCGGCACCGGGATTGTCGTGGCCATCTCTTCGCCTCTCTCGTCAATCTCGGGCAGCCGTGTCGACTAGAAGCCGAAGAAGTCGCCCACGGCTTCGGCCGCGTTGCGGGTGGTGTTCCCCATCGCGTTGCCGACCTCTCCAACCGCATTGGCCGCATCGCCGACGGCGTCCACGACCCCGCCCGGATCGACGGACACGTCGAAGCCGACCTTGCCGCCGACACCGAGGCCGACACCGACCGACGCGCCCACGTGGAACTTGCCATCGTCGCCCATGCCGAACTGAGCGTTGCCCTCTACCCCGGCACCGGTCCAGACCTCACCGTTCACACCGGCGCCGACACCGGCCACCTCGGCACCGACATCGCCACCGGCTCGCGCCCCGGCGAAGGCCTCACCGCCGACATTCACGCCGGTCAAGCCGACACTGCCTTCTGCCGACACCGTGGCTCCCGCCATCGCGTCACCATTGGCCGACACGCTGGCGTGGTCGCCGAAGTTCATCTCGCCGGAAGCGTCGGCACGAGCGCCGATGAAAGCCTCCGCATTGCCCTTGGTATCGAAAGCGTCCACGCTGCCCGTGGCCTCCGCGGAGGCACCGACCATTCCCTCGGCCTTGCCACTCGCGTTGACTCCGTGGCCCAGGCCCACCTCGCCCTGCACACCGCCCTTGGCCAGATACGCCTCGGCATCGGCCCCGGCGGTGATCCCGTCGGCGGTGACCTCCCGGTAAGCACCGGCACCAGCCCCGAGCAGCGAACCTTCCGCGCTGCCCTTGCCGGACATCGGTCCGAACTCGAAATCACCGGAGGCGTCGCCGCCCATCCAGTCGATGGAATTGCGGGACTCGGTCCGCCCTTCCTCCAGGCCGAACGTCTCGGCGAACGGGATCTCGATGCCGAAGCCACCGAGTAGGTCGCGAAGCTTGTCGTGCATCAGGCCGTCGGCCTGGCTGCCCCACTCGTTCTTGTAGCTGCTGCCATGCCGATTGTGTTGCCAACCACCGGGGTCCTCGTCGACCCACTTGCCTGTCTCCGGGTCCCAGCGGCGCTGTGTCGTCCGCTGCTCGGCGCCCCACTCGCTCTCGCCGAACGAATGTTTGTATCCGCCCTCACCGTCCGGGGAGAAGCCGAGCGCCATGGCGACCATGCCGCCGGCCTCCTCGACCCGTTGCCGCGCGGCGTCCAGGATGGCCTGTGCCGCGGCCGCGCGGCTGGCGGCCTGCGCCTGGTGGTACAGCTCGATCGCGCGCTGCGCCTCGCACTGCCCCTAGTGCTGCGCCTCGCACTGCCCCTAGTTCAGCACGTCGGCGAAGTCACAGAGCAACTCCCCACCGTCGCCGGCTCGCTCCACCGCCTGAGCCCATCTCGGCACCTCGTCGCCGAAGGCGGAGCGGAAAGCGTTGCTCGCCTCTCCGACTCACTGCACCGGGTCGATTCGGCCGAGACTGCCACCGATCTCGTCCAGCGAGGTGAGCGTGCCGATCAATTCCCGCAGGTCATCGGAGATCGCCTCCGGCTCCCCCGGGACGAGGTCTCTGGGATTATCGGTCTGTCCCAGCTCAGCCATCACCACACCGATCCTTTGCTGCCGTACCCCGGCTCTCGCCTGTGACTGTTGTTCTGAAAATTCCAGAAGCGAACCCTCAGGAGCGCGCCCTCACCGTCCTCCCGCGGCACCGGCCCTTCACCCTCCAGAACGCTTCCGATGCTCTCCCCCGCGGCGCTGCCCGCGGCCGCTCCCGACGCGGCACCGAGGGCACCACCGGCGATTCCCCTGCGACTCCTCCGGCGGCTCCTCCTGCGATCCCCCCCCCGATCGCACCGCCATGGCTTTCCACCAGGTCGCCGAAGGCTTTCAGGGTGCCACCGCTCTCGGCCTCGGTCTCCCGGTACTTGCCGGCCGCCTCGTTGAGCTTCCCGCCGAACTCCTCCACGGTGTCTCGTAGCGCTTCGACGTGAGCTTTCAACTGCTCGACGAACTGGTCCCAACCTGCCTGCACACCGGGATGCCCGTAGTCGCCGCTCGGTCTGCGCCAGACCATGTTCGCGACACCACTCACGACCTCACCGATTCGGCCCGCCGTCTCCTGCAGCTCTTCGGGAACCGCATCGAAACCGGCCATCTGTTCAACCCCCTTGCTCGACGGCTGTGGACACTGTGGACACCGCCCACGTTCAACTCGTGTGCTTGATCACTGATGCCACGACAGACGTACGAAGTGTGCCATCAGTTCCCTCCGGTCCGAACCGATTTCGTGACGACCGGTCCCCGCCGAGTGGTCGACACCACTGTGGAGGCACACCGGTCTCGGTCCGTCACGGGCTCCTCACCCGGGACATATGTCGACGATGTCGGAAAACACCGGGGACACACTGCCGCTTCGAGCGGAGCTCGGGGATACTAAGGACGACCGGTCAGGCAGGCTCTCGCCATGGTGCGATGCCGCGAATCCCGGTGATCACGAAATTCGACCGAGCGGAGCGTTCTTCGAGGCGGCCGCAGCCGAGGAAGCCCGAGAAAGCCGACGTGGCCTGAGCCGTCGAAGACCACATCAGCCCTTCAGCATGCTACGGACCCGAAAGGAACGACCTTTCGGCCTCGGCCGAGTCCTCGAACCAGGCAACCGGGTCTCGTCCGCCCTCATCGGTCGCGGTGCACTCCCGCGCGGTGGAGGTCGAGCAGGTCCACATAGTGCTGCGCGCCGTCGATGATCTGATCCCGCTCCCTCGGGCCCACCCAGCGCACCACCCGCGCCGGCAAGCCGAGAACCAGCGACCCCGGCTCGACGTTGCCGACCACTGTGGCACCGGGCGCGTTCCAGGCGGTGGGGTGGACGCGAGGCTCATCCGACTGTTTGCTTGGAGAACGACGTTTCGAACCGCTTCCCCACCCTGACCGACACGACACAGCACCGGCACAACACCTCGCGGGAATGGAGGACGAACGGCTGACCCACTGCGGAACCCTGCCGAGTACTCGAATATCTCTACGGACAGCGAAGCCGATGTGCACCACCGGTTGAGGAAAGAAAGGCTTTCCCGGAAAGCCGAAGCGTGCTTTCACCGACCCGGTGACCGGCTGATCGGAAATAGTGCCTCTCCTGAAAGACACGACGACGGCATCGAGCCACTCACGACACCTGTGCCCTGAGTGGCCGAATCGAGACGGTCGAGGCAATGGCACCTTTCGCCAGGTACCGTGATCGGCCACAATCTAATGACCGACTACACGGCCAAGGGGGTCATCTGGTGGGAATCCGCGAATGGTTTCGCCGTGGCCGTGGACTGGGACAGCAGTGGCGTCGCTCGACCGAGGAGCCGTTCACGGTCAGCACCTCTACCAAAGCGGACGGTACGCTCGTCGTCGACGTACTACTCGGCTCGGTGATGTCTCTCGGTTTGCAGTACCAACACTGCGTCCAGAAATACGGGGTCTCCGACCCGCTCACACTCGCTGCGGGCAAGGAATACGCCGAATCACTCATGGACGAGCACGAACTGGAACTCGCCGTCACCGCTTATCGCGAGCTCGCCGCAGCCACCCGAGCGTCGCTCGGCCCCACTGCTCCCGAAACGCTCGCCAACCAACACAGCCTCGCCTTCGCACTGTATTCACGGGGTTCGTTCACCGAGGCCGAGCGGATACAACGGGTCGTGTACAAGGCACGCCGCCGGGCGCTGGGCCTTACGCACCCGGACACGCTCAGCAGCGGCAACAATCTCGGTGAGCTACTGATCCAGTTGGGTAGGTACGAGGAAGCGAGAAGCCTGCTGCGGACTGTGTCCGCCGGCCTGATGCGCGCGTTCGGAGCCGACGCCGCCGACACACTGGTGTGCCGGATGAAACTGGCGAACGTCGAGCACCTGATGGGGAATTCGGCCGAGGCCGAGCGGCGATACCGCACGCTCATCGAAGGACTCACGCACACTCGGGGCCGCACCTCTCCGGCAACGCTGCAGGCCCGAAGCAATCACCTGGCACTCCTCCTCGACATGGAGCGGACGCAGGAGGTGCTGGGTGAGTCCGAGCGGCTGGTAACGGAGGCCACGCGGGCGCTCGGTGCGACCGACCCGGTGACTTTGCATGCACGGCACGGGCTGGCACGTGCTCTGGTCCAAACGCAAAACCACAAGAAGGCCATCCGATCCTTGAGAAAGATCGTCGCGGACAACGAACGCGTCCACGGCGCGGAACACCCGTCGACCCTCGACGCTCGCACCTTCCTGGCAGAAGTGCTCGCCGAACACGGGGACCCTCGTGCCGAGCAGGAGGCTCTGGCCTGCCTGTCGAAGTGGAAGCAACTGTACGGGTCCGAACATCCGCAGACCGAACGCGCACGAACCGTGTTCTGGCGCATGCGCGGTTCCTGATCCCGGGTGCGCCTATGCGGAACCGGAGGTCTTTCGGCCCGGGAACGGGCTTCATCGAATCGGCGTGGGTCCTGCCGCGCCGATTCGGCTTACACGGAGCGCCGACGCGCTGATCGCCTCGACGGCGCGGTCGATGTCCTCTCGGGTCGTCCACCGTCCCAGTGACAGCCGCAACGCAGACAAACCCCGATCGATAGAAAGCCCCATCGCCACCAGCACCGGAGACGGGCGGCGCTGTCCGCTGTGGCAAGCCGAACCTGTCGATGCCGCCAGGCCGGGTGTGTCGGTCAGCAGGTCTTTTCCACGTACACCGTCGATGCTGATGTTCAGCGTGTTCGGTAGCCTCGACCAGCTCGGTCCGTTGAGCATCACCCGGTCACCGAGGACCTCACGAAGCCGGTTATGGAGCCGGTCACGCAGTCCGCGGATACGTTCCGGTTCCCCCGCAGCGAGGTCGTCGGCGACGATCCGCGCGGCGGTACCGAGCGCCACGGCGAAAGCCACGTTCTCGGTCCCCGCCCTCAGTCCGTACTCCTGCCCACCACCGCGCACCAGCGGTTCCAACGACACATCGGGATGCACATACAGCGCTCCGATACCTTTCGGCGCATACACCTTGTGTCCCGTCACCGACAGCAGGTCCACGCCGAGCGCGGGCACGTCGATCGGCAGCTTCCCCACCGCCTGCGCGGCGTCGGAGTGGAACAACGCGCCGTGCTCGTGAGTGACCCGTGCCAGTTCCGAGATCGGCTGCAGCGCGCCGGTCTCGTTGTTCGCCATCATGATCGAAACCAATACGGTGCGCGGGGTGAACGCGGCGGCCAGCTCGGCCGGGTCGACCATGCCACTACCGTCCACGGGCAGGTAGGTCACGTCCACCCCGTGCCGAAGCCGCAATGCCCGGCAGGTCTCCAGCACAGCGGGATGCTCGGTGCACTGAGTGATGATGTGGGGACGTTCCACCGCAGTGGCCCGGACGACACCGCATATCGCGAGGGCGTTCGCCTCGGAACCCGAGCCGGTGAACACCACCCGGGCATCCGAGCGCCCGAGCAGATTCGCCACCTGGTCCCGAGCATGATTCAGTGCCATGCGTGGCTTGCTGCCGTAGTGGTGCTCGCTGGAGGGATTACCGAACTCCTCGGACACATAGTTCAGCAAAGCCTCGGTGACAGCAGGGGCGACCGGGGTCGTGGCATTGTAATCCAGGTACACCGGACCCTTACTAAGTCCTTTAGGGACAGACACGTCATACCTTTCCTCCGTGCTGTCACCTTGTTATACCGCGACCGGGGCGGATACGCGCGTTGACGAATCACCTCTTCCGTGGAAAGCGGACCCTCGATCGAGGATGCCATCAGTCGGACAACAGGTGCTGCCGACCGAACATGACGGCAGCGGCTCGCGCCGACGGCGTTCCCGCGTCCAGGTCCGCGCCCGCGTGCCGAAGTACGGCCACGACCTCGTCCGCGCCTTTGAACAACGCGCCGGCGATCGGCGCCTGATCACGTGCGTTGCGTGCATCCGGGTCCGCCCCACGAGCGAGCAGATCGCGCACGGTCCCGGCATGTCCGTGATAGGCAGCGAGCATGAGCAACGTGTTACCGGCCGGGTCGGCCACATCGACGGGAAGTCCGTGGTCGATGAACTCCCCGAGTCGCTCCGTGTCGCCCTCGCGAGCCAAGTCCATGGCTATCGCCACGACACGCCTCACCTGCTCCGGTGTCAGCGCACCAGCACTCATGGGACCACTCCCGGTGGTGTCGACATCAGGTGAGGCCGCCCCGTGGGGCGGCCTCGATGCCCGAACCCGAAAGGTCAGCGGCGTTTCAGAGTCGGCCGGCGGCCAACGCCTCGATCGCCTTACGGACCCCCTCGCCGTAGGCGGGGTCGGCCTCGGTGCAGTTGGCGATGTGGCGTTCGATGGTGGCCTCCGAAGCACCGTTGATCGCCCGTGCGGTGTTGTCGAACAGCGCCTGCTGCTGCTCCGGCGTCATGTTGCGGAACAGGATGCCCGGCTGCTCGAAGTAGTTGTCGTCGTCCTCGCGGTAGTCGAACCGGTCGGCGACGGCACCCACCGCCTGGCTCGGCTCCCGGTAGGCGGGTTGCTCCTGCCAGCGGCCGTAGGAGTTCGGCTCGATGCCAGGAGTGGCACCCTGGTTGCCGTCGACCCGCATCGCGCCGTCCCGGTGGTAGGAGTTGACCGGGCACCGCGGCTGGTTGACCGGGATTTGATGATGGTTCACACCCAGGCGGTACCGCTGGGCATCACCGTAGGAGAACAGCCGGCCCTGCAGCATCTTGTCGGGCGAGAAGCCGATACCCGGCACGACGTTGGCCGGGGTGAAGGCCGCCTGCTCCACCTCGGCGAAGTAGTTGTCCGGGTTGCGATTCAATTCCCACTCGCCGACCTCGATCAATGGGTAGTCCTTCTTGGACCACACCTTGGTGAGGTCGAACGGGTGGTAACGGTAGGTCTCGGCCTCATGCTCGGGCATCACCTGGATGTAGAGCTTCCACTTAGGGAAGTCGCCGCGCTCGATGGCCTCAAAGAGGTCCCGCTGATGCGACTCGCGATCCTTGCCGATCAGCGCCTCCGCCTCGGCATCGGTGAAGTTTTTGATGCCCTGTTGAGTTCGGTGGTGGAACTTCACCCAGAATCGCTCCCCCTGCGCATTGATCATGCTGTAAGTGTGGGAGCCGAACCCGTGCATGTGCCGGTACGACGCCGGAATACCGCGGTCCGACATGATGATCGTCACCTGATGCAGTGACTCGGGCAGGTTGGTCCAGAAGTCCCAGTTGTTCTCGGGGTCGCGCATGTTGGTGCGCGGGTCGCGCTTCACCGCGTGGTTGAGGTCCGGGAACTTCAGCGGGTCTCGAAAGAAGAACACCGGCGTGTTGTTACCGACGAGGTCCCAGTTGCCCTCCTCGGTGTAGAACTTGACGGCGAAGCCACGGATGTCACGTTCCGCATCGGCGGCCCCTCGTTCACCGGCCACAGTGGAGAAACGGACGAACATGTCCGTCTTCTTCCCGATCTCGGAGAACAGCTTCGCACAGGTGTACCGGGTGATGTCGTTGGTCACCGTGAAGGTGCCGTAGGCGCCGGAGCCTTTCGCGTGCATCCGGCGCTCCGGGATGACCTCTCGGTCGAAATGGGCGAGCTTCTCCAAGAACCAGACGTCCTGCAGCAGCATCGGACCACGAGGGCCTGCCGTGAGGGAGTTCTGGTTGTCGGGAACCGGCGCACCGGCGACAGTGGTCAACGGTTTCTGGTTTTTCTCGGGCAAAGCTCACTCCTTTACGAACTCTTAGGACGGTCATTCTTCGGGTACAAGGCAACCAGGACAGAGCCCCCAGAAAGTCACCTCGGCCTCATCGACCATGAACCCTTCCGGATCCGAGCCATGGAGACACGGAGCCTCGCCCACCACGCAGTTGACATCGGTGATGACACCGCATCCGCGGCACACCAGATGGTGATGGTTGTCGCCCACACGGGTCTCGAACCGAGCCGGCGAACCAGCCGGTTCGATACGACGAACCAGACCCGCATCGGTGAGTGCGCGAAGGACGTCGTAGACAGTCTGGGTGGACACCGAACCCAACTCACGACGGACTGCCGTGGCGATGGTGTCGGTGTCCGAGTGTGGGTTGTCCGCGACCATCGACAGCACAGCGACCCGCGGTCGGGTCACCCGCAGTGCCGCCTCCCGCAGCATCGCGGGAGCATCGATGATCGCCACGGCGACAGCCAAGCAGCCATTCTGGAATAAGTCAACTTTACGCTGAGAATCCGTGGCCCCTCCCCTGGTGGATTCGACTGAACCGAGCGTTTCGATCAGATTCGGCGTGAATTGCGCAGAACGATGCCGAGGTTGTTACCGATGTCCTGGACCAACGGCGTATCGAGACCGAATGTCCGAGTCGCCGTCCGGTAGGCCGTTTGCAGGATCTCTGTCGCCGCTTCGGTGTCTCCGGACAGAAACAGCGACACCCCGAGTGTCTTGGCGGTGTCGAGAGTATCGGCGTGCGTGGCACCGAGCACCCGCCGTCGGCGCTTCACGATTTCCCGCAGTATCGGAAGCCCTTCGTCCCAATGGCCAGCCATGGCCAGTGCGCAACCGAGATTGTGCGCGTACTGCAGCGTGTCCGGGTGCTTCGGGCCCAACACGGCCACCGCTCGACGATGCGCCTCGCGGTGCCGGTCCGCCGATTCGTCGAGCCTGCGTTGCCGGAACAGCGCCGACCCGAGACGGTCCAGAATGGCGATCGTCTCTGGATGTTCGGCACCGAGTGTGCGTTCGCACTCCAGGAGAAGGGATGTCCACGTCCGCTCCGCGGCGAAGTACTGCCCTGCGTCGAACAGCGACATCGCGCTGCGGGCACGGCGATCGAGCTCGGGTGGCAACGGCGCGGGCTTGGGCGACAGAAAACGCATCGGGGACCTCCTTCGCACGACCGGCTGCTACGACGGTTCAGCCTTGCCCAATCGGTCGTCGAATGCACGTCCCTCGACCGGGCTGATCTCGGTTCCCCCGAATGGAGTGCCGAGTGCTTCACCCAGGTCACGCAGGCGAAGGTCGATGACCGACTCGACCAGCTCCGCCAGTTCCGCCACGGTCGCACGCAGGCGGTTCCATGCGGTGATCAGCACCATGCCCCCGATGAGCGCCGACGGCCACCACACCATGCCCGGCACCAGGTACAAAAGTCCCCATCCCGCGAGCGAGACGGCGTCGGCATAGCGGGCGTGCGCATCGCTGATAGGGCGCCGGGTGTCCTCGTCGAGCAACAACCACAGCCTCGGCCACAGTAATCGAGCCCTGACGTGGTACTGCGCTCTCACTCGGGTTTCGACCAGCCGAATCCGGTCACCCAGCCACGTCGGCCGCTGCGGCAGATAGGCAGCGACCGGGGCGATTCCGGCATGCCGCGCGGAAGCCAACGCCCGTGACCGTCGCGACCACCGTGACTTCGTGATCAGTTTTCCCGTCAGGAACCGTTGCCTCAAGAACCAGCGTTGCGCCAGCCGTCCCGGCCCCGTCGCCAGCGTTCCGGCCAGTCCGGCACCGGCGACGACCATACCGGCGGCGACGATCGCGCGTCCCGGGTTCTGTGTGAACTGCCCGGCGAGCCTGTCCACCTCGACAGCGAGGAGATCGACGGCGAACGGGCTTCCGTGACCGAGTACGACAGCGACGCCACCGACGGCCACCACCAGTGACCCCGGCAGCAAGACCGCCGTCACCCAACGAGTGCTGACCCGCTTACCGAATTCGGTGAGGATCCCGATCATGCCGGTCGCATCGGCTCATCGAAGGCCGCGCACCAGGGCAGGTGCCCATGCTCGTCACGGGGCGCAGCACGGCCACACCGGTCACGGGGACACCCGTACGCACCGGCCCAGGGCCGGTTGGCGGTTCATGCCGGGAAGTCCGATAGTCCCGAAGAAAGGACGGTCGGACCAACTTCGATAAGTGCCGTCGGAATCGGGTGGCATCCATTTACGCAACACCTGCCGCACGGCCGTACCCGCCCGAACACGTGCGATGTCACGGTCGAGTCGGTCGAGAACACCGTTGTCACGGGCCTGGACACGCAATTCGGGCAGCATCGCGCACCACAAGGCCAGCAAGTCGACTTCGGACTCTACCAAATCGACCTCCCGATCTTCGTTGAATCGACGTCTCAGACTAGCGATTCACACCTACGATGAGGAGTGATTCGACGACTTGGGGGCCACCATGTTCAGGCGACGCAAACAACGCGCGGGTTCCGGTGATCGGATAGGTGAAGCACTGCGGGAAGCCAGGAACCGGTTGGCGGATCACCGACAGTCAGGCCGAAGCACCGACCTCGACCGAGCGGTCGTCGCGGGAACACGAGCGCTGGAACTGTGCCCGGCCGGAAAACCGGAACGACTCGCGGCCCTTCTCGTGCTCGGCGAGGCCCTGACGTTGCGACACGAGACCACGGATTCGCCCGAAGACCTCAGAGCCGCCGTCAAGATCCATCGGGAGCTCGTGGAGCTGACTTCGACAGAGCAACCCGACCTTCTCGGGGTCGTCCTGCACGACTTCGCGCTCCTGTCACTCCGGCTCGGTCTTCTCACGGGTGTACAACGGCACGTCGAAGATTCCGTTCTCGCGGCCAAGGAGCTCAACGAGCTGGCCACGGAGACGAATACCGCCCAATTTCACTCCTTCGCCGCCGACCTGTTGGAAAAGGCGGTCCTGTTGTTGCCGCCGGATCACTCCGATCGTGCCGCTCTGGCCGCGCTGCGCGCCTCCGCGCTCCTCGGCTGGATGCAACGAACGGCGGATCTGTACCGCCTGGAGGAGGCGCATGAGGAAGCCGAACGAGCATTGCGCTTGTGCCCACCCGACGACTCCAACCTCGCCCCTTTCTTGGTGGTCCACGCCGAAACGAGAGGGCTCCGGTATCAAAGGGACGAAACTCTCGAATCGCTCGATGCGTATGCCGAAGCCCAACGGCTTGTGCTCGACCACTATCCGACCGGCCATGAAGTGTCCACACGCATACTGCACAACCTCGGCCGACTCTGCTGTGATCGCTACGGGTTGACCGACGACCCGGCCGACCTGGACAACGCCACACACTTCCTCCGACTGGCCCTCGACCACGCCACCGACCCCACGTTGTGGGCCATGATCAGTGAGGCCCTGGACGAAGTGTCCGAGCTCCGAGGCACACAAGCCCCGCTCACCCTTCCTTCCGACGCCGAGCTGATCGGCGGCCCCGGGATGAGCCCACGAAGGCCGCCGGCTGAGATCGGTGACGACATCGAGGAAGCCGCACGCCACATCACCGAGCTGGATGTCCTTCTCGAACGGTACGAACGTTTCGGAGAACCGGAACTGTTGGAACGAATCTGCGCCGATGGCAGAGCACTGCTGAAAGCGCCCGTCTTCCGCTCCCAGCGCTGGCTGGTGGGTCACACGCTCGGTCCCGCGCTGATGCGCCGATTCGAGATCCGTGGCGAGGGCGAGGACTTGGACGAGGCCGTCGAACTTCTTCGGGAAGTGATCGAACGTCCCGTGCTGCATCTCTCGCACGTCGCCGGCGACCTAACGAACCTGGCCGCAGCGTTGATCAACCGGTTTCTCCGCGACCGGGACGGAGACGACCTGGACCGGGCGATCGCTCATTGCCGTCGCAGTATCGAGCTGGCAGCGGACCAAGGTGGTGAGGACGTCACCCGCCGATTGCATACCCTCGGTACCGCGCTGATCTACCGGTTCCAGCACCACGGACGGCGGTTCGACCTCGACGAAGCGATCGAGACCGGCAAAGCTGCCCTGGCCCGGTCCCACCCAGCCGCCGAGGACACTCTTGCCCGCGGCAACCTGGGCCACCGGCTACTCGAACGCTACCGCCTGGAGCGTGATCCAGCCGATATCGACGCAGCCGTGGATCATCTCCGAGCGGCGTTGGACAGCCACGACGACCCCCACTACCGGCTGAACCTGGCGCTCGCTCTCCAAGAACGCGGTGCCGACAGCGATGATCGAAAGGATCTGAAAGAGGCACTCGATCACTTTCACGCGCTGCTTGCCTCGGCGTCCGACCGGCCACTTTTCCATCGGACGGCACGGCTGGGCGCGGCTCACGTGCTCTCAGCCCTCGGTGACACCGAGGAGGCCCTGGCCGTGTTGGAGGAGTTCGAACGACAGGAGCAGCACGGCCAGGGCCTCTCCTTCGAACGGATGGACGCACTGATGCTAACGGATGGACGCACTGATGCTTCTAGCCACGCTGCGGGCACGACGCGCGGCCGAAGGTCTCACCGACTGGAACTCAGCCGCTCAAGCCTTCGCGGAGGCACAACGACAACTGCACCTGACTGTGTGGCGAGGTCTTCGTGCACCCGACCGGCGCGGATTGCTCGTCCGCTGGCCCGATATCGCCAACGACGGTGCCGCGGCGGCGCTGGCGGCGGGCGAGCCGGAGTGGGCCGTCGAAATGCTCGACCATGGCCGATTCCTTTGGTGGGGACAGGTTCTGGATATCCGTACCGACCTCAGCGCGCTGCGGTCGGTGCATCCCGATCTCGCCGAACGACTCTCCGCGTTGCGCCTCCAGACCGACGGCGACGTGTCCGCCGACCAACGGCGCCGACTGGCCACGGCCTGGGACGACACCGTCGCGGCCGTGCGCACTCGCCCCGGCTTCGAACGCTTCCTGCTACCGACGTCGTTCGACGAGTTGGCGGAGGCCGCCGCGGACGGCCCGGTGGTGCTCGTGAACGTCAGCCGACACCGATGCGACTCCCTCGTCGTGACCACCGACGGCGTTCGTGTCGTGCCGCTGCCCGAGCTCACCGCCGACGAGGCCGCCCGACGCACCCGGGAATACCTCGCAGCCGTCGCCGGGACGGGAATCGGCGGCACTTCCGCCGGGGCACGGGAACAGGTTCTGCTGTCCTACCTGGAGTGGTTGTGGGATGTGGTGGCCGAGCCTGTGCTGACGGCATTTCCCGTGCCCCTGGGAGGACGGCTGTGGTGGTGTGCCAGCGGACCGCTGGCCCTCGCTCCTCTGCACGCGGCCGGTTATCACGATCCGGACGACGCCCCTTCGGGCCGTACCGTGCTCGACCGGGTGGTGTCTTCGATGACCCCGACGCTGCGGGCGCTGCGGCACGCCCGTCGCCCCGCACAGGCGAAGCCCAGCGGCATGCTCGTGGTGGCGTGCCAGCGTCGACCGGACTATGTCACCGGGCTTCCCGATCTCCCGTCCGCGACGCGGGAGGCGGCACTGTTGCGTTCACGGTTCTCCGACACCACTGTACTGACCGAGTCCGAGGCGACCACCTCGCGGGCGACGGAGCTGTTGGCGGAACACGCGTTCGCGCACTTCGCGTGCCACGGAGGTACCACGTCGACGGGCGAGGCGGCGTTGTTCCTCGCCGACGCACCACTGACTCTTGTGGATCTCGCTCGACTCGACCTCGACGACGCGTACCTCGCGGTGCTTTCCGCCTGTCACACCGCGATAGGTGACACCGACCTTCCGGATGAGGCACACCATGTCGCCGCCGCGCTCCAGGTCGCCGGATTTCGGCACGTCGTCTCCGCACTGTGGGCCATCGGTGACGACACCGCGACAGCCGTCACCGACGACTTGTACCGGGAAATCATCACGGACGAGGGCACGCTCGACCCTTCACGTACCGCACACGCTCTGCACACCGTTACCCACGAACTGCGACGGCAAAACCCCTACCAGCCGAGTAGGTGGGCTCCTTTCATCCATTTCGGGATATGAAGCACCTCGGCAGAATGGGGAGCACATCGCAGCACACAGCGGCCCGTTCGACCTCTTGCGGACCATACGCCCTTGTCACTTCCTTCCGTGTCTTTCGCTCATTTGAACGGTACTTGCCGAACATGGTGCACATTCAGGCGACACTGTAGCGTCCGCGATATTGGCGCGTTGCCTATCGAGCGCACGAGGCAACATTTCAGCGACCGACCAGGACGAACCCAACGATCCGCCAGTTAGTCCACTTCAGACTCCATCCGACCGGGTGATCGGTCCACCAGAACTGAGACCCCTCTCACACGGACTCGAGCCATGTGCCCGGCACCGAAAGAACGGACACGGTTCCACTCCTTTTCGCGTTTTCTTCCGGTGCCATCCTTCCCTGGCTTGCGACACCCCGATTCCTTCTGTACTGCTCTGAAGGGAATTACGCGCATGCGGACAGCGGGAGAACACCCGAGCCCTCGGCGTGGAATTCGACTGAAGGGTACCGACCGTTCCCCCGTTCAGTTCATGCGCTTTTGGCTCAACGACACAGAAGTTAGGCTTATTCGACCATAGACGTTATGACAGGACCAAAATCAATCACCTTCCGTGCGGAACAGCCTCAGCGCTGGAGGCGGGCAGAGTGAGTCGGACGTCGTCGCGAACAGAGCGCGTATATGCGCTGGTTACCGCGCGTCCACGCCATTCGTCGATCCTGCGTTGCGCCATCGCGCCCTCCGTGGTTGTCCTGATCACAGCAAATGGAGAGTCATGATCAAGAAATACGCTCGAACCAGTACGTTCGGGCGGCAGGTTTCCCGCCGCTCAATGTTGACCGGCGCCGCGGCGGGCGTGGCCGTTCCGATCGTCGCCTCGACCGTCGGAGGAATACCGGCGCTGTCGGCCTCACCCGGCGCCGGCAGCGGCCGCGGCGAGACGCGGCGCATCACCATGTACGCCGAGGAACTGCCCGACGGCATGGTCGGCTACGGCGCGGGGCCCGGCGAAGCCACCGTCCCCGGCCCCGTTCTGGAAATGTGGGAGGGCGAGACTCTCGAGATCGAGCTGGTGAACCGTACCGATCAGCGGTTGTCCATCCACCCGCACGGAGTGGCGTACGGCTCGGACTCCGACGGCAGCCCGCTCAACGACTCCTTCAACGAGCCCGGTGAGTGTCGAACCTATGTCTGGCACAGCCGAACTCCGCACCAGAGCGAGGACGGAACGTGGCTACCGGGAAGTGCGGGCTATTGGCACTACCACGACCACGCCATGGGCACCCCGCATGGCACGGAAGGACTGGCCAGCGGACTGTACGGCGCGCTGGTCATCCGCCGCCAAGGAGACGCCCTGCCGGACCGGCAGTACACGATCGTGTTCAACGGCACCACCATCAACAACAGGACGGCTCCGGACGCGCCGATCTTCGAGGCGCGACTCGGCGAACGAGTCGAGTTCATCGCCATCGGACACGGCAACAACTCTCATACGTTCCACTTGCACGGGCACCGTTGGGCGGACAACCGAACCGGGTTACTCTCCGGCCCGGACGACCCGACTCCCGTCGTCGACAACAAAGACCTCAACCCAGGCTCCTCGTTCGGATTCCAAACCATCGCCGGTGCGGGCGCCGGGCCGGGCGCGTGGATGTACCACTGCCACATGCAGACCCACTCCGACGACGGCATGACCGGACTCTTCCTCGTCCTCGATGAGGACGGAAACCTGCCGCCGCGCGCAGCGGAGGCATTGGAGCGCTACCGCAACCACCTCGGCTAGGCGGTCGACGACCGACCGGCGACGACGGCGATGCGGGAGCTCACTTCGTCACGGACGACGGCGTCCGGCGGCGAAGGCCGATTCGAGCGTGGGCACAGCCGACAGTGACTTTCAGCCGTGCCCACCATTCATCGGCCGACACACCGCCTCGCCCCCTTTGGAATGGTCGCTTGATTCACGACCGTGACGCACCTGTGCTGCCTGATTTCGTGACATTCCCGGTCCTGAACCGATGAACATCGGAGTGGGTCGGGACGGGCTTTGAACAGGTGGAGCTCAGTGCCTTCGGATCGGCCAGGGCGTGTCACGGCTTTTCGGTCCTGCCCGTCCGACACCGACCGGGCGGAACTCTCGGGGTCTAACGAGAACCGAGCACGAGCTCACGGCATGCCTTTCGAAGTGACCCCATCCCTTCTTAGGCTGGGAGCACAGGCCGACTACGCCATCGGCGCCTCGACCACCCTTCGGGTCTCTACCGACCGGACCAAAAGGCATCTTTCCTCTATTTCAGATAATAGTTCCGAACCGCCCGAAAC
Source organism: Saccharomonospora sp. (assembly GCF_027317685.1). Taxonomy (NCBI): domain Bacteria; kingdom Bacillati; phylum Actinomycetota; class Actinomycetes; order Pseudonocardiales; family Pseudonocardiaceae; genus Saccharomonospora; species Saccharomonospora sp. Next base: position 68,722 of record NZ_DAHVQP010000031.1, on the reverse strand, counting down.
ACGGGCGCCCTCACCTCGGCACCCCCTTCCGCCTGCACCGCGATCGCCTCCACGCGCGCGACCGCGTAGGGGAAATCCGCCCAGCGGAACGAGGGAACACTCACGCGGCCACCGCGGGGCATTCGACTGAACGGCCCCCCATGCTGCCCCTCTCAGCTCATCCACTTTTGTCTTAATGACGCAGAAGTTCGACTTACCCGATCGTAAATATTTACGCCACGCCCGAAAGTAATTACCTTCCGTACAGAACACCCTCGGCGCTGGAGGCGAGGAGAGTGAGTCGAACGTCGTCGCGAGCAAAGCACGCGCGGGCGCGGTGGTTGCCACGTGCCCTCGCCCCTTGCCGATCCTGCGCTCCACCATCGCGTCCTCCGTGGCTGCCCTGGCAACCGTGGCTGCCCTGGCTACAGCGAATGGAGACCCATGACTGAGAAACACGCTCGAACCAGTGCGTTCGGGCGGCAGGTTTCCCGCCGCTCGATGTTGGCGGGCGCCGCGGCGGGCGTGGCCGCTCCGGTCGTCGCCTCGACCGTCGGCGGGATACCGGCACTTGCCGCTCCGACCGGAACCGCCGGCCCTCAAGGTGAGACCCGACGCATCACCATGTACGCCGAGGAACTGCCCGACGGCATGGTCGGCTATGGGCTCGAACCCGGCAAAGCCACCGTCCCCGGCCCCATCCTGGAAATCTGGGAGGGCGACACTCTCGAGATCGAGCTGGTGAACAACACCGACCACCGACTGTCCATCCACCCGCACGGCGTGGAATACGACACCGAGTCCGACGGCAGTCCGCTCAACGACTCCTTCAACAATCCCGGCGAGCGGCGAACCTACATCTGGCGCAGCCGAACCCCGTATCAGGCCAAAGACGGCACATGGATGCCCGGCAGCGCGGGTTATTGGCACTACCACGACCACGCCATGGGTACGGACCACGGAACGGGAGGGTTGGTCAGAGGGCTCTACGGCGCACTGATCGTCCGCCGCCAAGGGGACGTCCTGCCGGACCGGCAGTACACGATCGTGTTCAACGGTATGACGATCAACAACAAGGTGGCGCCGGAGGCACCGATCTTCGAGGCGCGACTCGGCGAACGAGTCGAGTTCATCGCCATCGGACACGGCGACTACTTCCACACGTTCCATCTCCACGCACACCGTTGGGCGGACAACCGAACCGGGTTGCTCTCCGGCCCGGACGACCCGACTCCCGTCGTCGACAACAAAGACCTCAACCCAGGCTCCTCGTTCGGATTCCAGGTCATCGCCGGCGAGGGTGTCGGGCCGGGCGCGTGGATGTACCACTGCCACGTGCAGTTCCACTCCGACGACGGCATGGGCGGGATCTTCCTCGTCCTCAACGAGGACGGAAGCCTACCGCCGGGCGCGGAGGAAGCGCTGGATCGCTACCGCAACCACCACGGCTAGTTCGTGAATCAGGAATAAGGAGCAGTCATGGGACGACGAAGTCTGGGGCGCTCACCGAACGGACGTGCACGGCCGAGCCTGTTGCGGCGCACCACGGTGCTGGCGACGAGTGCGGTCCTGGCCACCAGCCTGTCCACAATACCGGCGTCAGGGCAAACCGAAGCCACCCAGCGGTCCGCTTCCGAAGCCGGACCGACGGCGCTGGATTCGGTGAAAGTACTGGTCTACCACGGCGAAGCCGCTGAACAGGACGATCCGGTCCAGGCAGCGGCCGACACCATTCAACAGCTGGGCACACAAGCGGGCTACACCGTCGACACCTCGAGCGACCCCACGGTGTTCACCACCGAGAATCTCGACCAGTACCGCGGAGTCGTCTTCCTCTCCGCAGAGGGCGGTGAGCTCACCGCGGCACAGGAAGGGGCTCTTCGAAACCATCTGCGAAGCGGCGGAGGTTTCCTCGGGATCAGGGACGCGGCGAAGGCCCAGCCCGAGTCGGACTGGTACACCGAACTCATCGGCGCTCGCCCGGCCGACGGTTCGCAGAACGCCGAAGCCCAGGAAGCCACGGTCAGTGTCGTCGACAGACAGCATCCCGCGAACAAAGGCTTGCCCCTGGCCTGGACCCGAACCGATCGCTGGCTCAATTGGGAGACCAACCCGATCGGCGAGGTCCACACCGTCGCGCAGGTACAGGAACACACCTACGATCCCGGCGAGAACGCCAACGGGCCGTTCCACCCCATCTCCTGGTGCCATGACTTCGACGGCGGCCGGTCGTTCTACACCGCCATGGGCGGAACCACGGACAGCTACGGTGAAAAGAATTTCCGTGGCCACTTGCTCGGCGCGTTGGAATGGACCACGGGCGTCGTCCGTGGTGACTGCCAGGCGACGATCGCGGCCAACTACGAGATCGAGCGACTGACCGGGGAGAACCTGCCCGGCAGACTCGACCAGATCGGTGAACCGCACGGCCTTTCCATCGCCGACGACGGCACCGTCTTCTATATCGGCCGAGCAGCCTGTGCCAGCGGACCGATTCCCGACTGGGACGACGAGAACGTGGGTCTTGGCTGCGGCACCATCCACACGTGGAACCCGGAAACCGAGCAGGTCAAGCTGGCGACCACGCTGGAGGTGTTCGGTAACCGGGGCAGCGGCGACGAGCTGATCAAAAGTGAGGAAGGCCTGCTCGGACTCACGCTCGACCCGGACTTCGCCGACAACGGATGGGTCTACGTCTACTGGATGCCGTACGAGTCCATCGACACGGACAACCGGGTCGGGAAACGAACGGTATCGCGGTTCACCTACGACCACGACACGGCCTCGATCGACCAGAGCACCCGCAAAGACCTGTTGTCCTGGGACACCCAGATCCACAGCTGCTGCCACGCCGGCGGTGGAATGGACTTCGACGACGACGGCAATCTCTACATCGCCACGGGCGACAGCAACTCGTCCCAGGGCTCGGACGGCTACTCCGGTAACAACTGGACTGAGGAGTACAAGGGGATCTCGTTCCAGGACGCCCGCCGCACGTCGGGCAACACCAACGACCTCAACGGCAAGATCCTGCGGATCCACCCCGAGGACGACGGTACCTACACGATTCCCGAGGGGAACCTGTTCCCCGAGGCCGACGACCCCGGTGACAAGACCCGGCCGGAGATCTACGTGATGGGTGTTCGCAACCCGTCGCGTTTGCACTACGACCCGGTCAACGACTGGGTGACCACGGCCTGGGTCGGGCCGGACGCCGGGGAACCCAGCCCCGAGCTCGGTCCGGCGAAGTACGAGACGGCCACCATCATCACCTCCGCCGGCAACCAGGGTTGGCCCTACTGCATGGGCAACCGGCAGCCCTATCGGGATCGCAGTAACGAGGACGCCAGTGTGCTCACCGGCTGGTACGACTGCGACAACCCGAAGAACACTTCACCACGCAACACCGGATTGGAAGACCTACCGCCGGTACGGGACAACATGATCTGGTACTCCCCGCAAGGCGGTGGTCCCGTTTTCCCGGAACGCGACGACGGCAGCGGCCTGCCGACCTACCAGCAGGGTGACCAGAGTTTCACCCAGCCCTACCTCAAGGGTGGCGGCCAGGCGGTGATGGACGGGCCGACCTACCACCGCTCTGAAGTGGACACCTCCAGTGGAGTAGCCTGGCCTGAATACTGGGAGAACAAGTGGTTCATCGGCGACCAGTCCAATGCGAACAACCGTGTCGCGGTGACCGTCGACCCGAACACGGTGAAGGACGCGGCACCACCCGTCTTCGCCGAGGACCTGCGCCACATCATCCCGGGTGGCGGTGAAGACAACCAGCTGCAGAGCTGGATGGATGCCGAGTTCGGCCCGGACGGGGCACTGTACCTGCTCGACTACGCCAACGGATTCTTCACCCTGGAAGACAATCAGAAACTGATCCGCGTGACTTACCAGGGTGGTCCGGCCACACCGGCGCCGACCGCGCAGGCCCATTCGGTACAGAACAAGCCGCTGACGATCAGCTTCACCGGTGAACGATCGGGCGGCGTATCCTATCGGTGGGACTTCGGTGACGGCACCACATCGACGGAGCCCAACCCGAGGCACACCTACGCCGAGGTCGGTGACTACACCGCGACACTGACCGTGGACTACGCCGATGGCGAAACCGCCACCGTCGAAACCGAAGTCACGGTGGAGTGCGCGGTACCGGACTCCAACCGCACGGTCCACTTCCGCGATGACGACACGGAAGTGACCAACCGGGAAGCCGCGGGTGGCTGCACGATCGACGATCTGATCGACGACGAGAGCGGCTGGCCCAGCAACGGTGACTTCGTCGCCCACGTCGAAGACGTCACGCAGAAGCTGCTGGACGACGGCGTCGTCGACGGCGACGAGCGTGCCACGCTGATCGACGCGGCCGAGCGGTCCGGGATCGGCGGGGAACGCGACAACGGCTACGAGGCGATCTTCGACGGGACCCCGCAGTCTCTCCAAGGCTGGCAGCAGGCGCCGGACGGGAAATTCGAGCTACAACCGGACGGCTCGCTCCGCTCGGACGGTGGTCTTGGAATGCTGTGGTACTCGGCCAAGGCCTACGGCGATTTCTCGCTCAAGCTGCAGTTCCGGGACATCGCGCCCGACGGGCACCGAGCGAACAGCGGTGTCCTCGTGCGATTCCCCGACCCGCGAGTCCCGGTCGACGACCGCCCGGCGAGCAGCTGCGGGACGAAGGGATCGGCCCAGGACTCCCAGGCCTGGGTGGCTATCTACTGTGGACAAGAGATTCAGATCTACGACGGCGAGTCCGGGGAACCGCAGAAGACCGGATCGGTCTACAACTTCGATCAGGTGTACTACGGCCAGGCGGGCGTGACACCCAAACACCAGTGGAACGACTACGAGATCCGGGTGGAAGGACAGCACTACACCATCATCCGTAATGGGCGTGTGATCAACGAGTTCGACAACACGCCCGGCAAGCAGTCGTCTCGGGACGGCGATCCGCCGACCGATCTGCGCCAATTCGTCGACGGGTACATCGGTCTGCAGAACCACGGCGACGACGACCTGATCGAATTCCGCAACATCCGAGTGCGGGAGCTGTGACAACGATGCGCCCGACACCCGAGAAGTGGAGTTTCCGATGATCCGACGATTACTGTCGAACGTGCGGATTCGACCTCCGAAAGGGGCGCGAGGCGTTGCGGTGGCCGGCCTCTGTGCCGCTCTTGTCTCCCTGTGGCTGGTTCCGGCAGGAGCCAGCCCGGGCACAGGTGGTTCCACGTCCGCCCAAGGACAACAGCCGGCACAACAGCAGGTGCTGACCTGGACCGCCGATGACCGCATGGACGAATACGCCTCCGCTCCCACGACCGCGAAGCCGGGCCCGGCGACGATCGTCTTCGAGAACAGCGAGGACACCGGCAACACCACCGGTATGTCGCACACGCTGACGTTCGACACCTCCTCGCCGGAGTACAACAACGATGTCGATCTGAACATCGTCGCCAGCCCGTTCGACTCGAACGGGGGCAGGTACGAGGCCGAGGTGACCTTGTCACCCGGGGAGTATCGGTACTACTGCACCATTCCCGGCCATGGAGAGATGCAGGGAGTTCTCGTGGTCACCGAAGACGGTGGAGACGAGGACACGACCCCACCCGAGGTGAACGCGGAGGTGGCAGGCGACCAAGACGAAGACGGCAACTACATCGGCTCCGCCACCGTGACCATCACGGCACAAGACTCCGGATCCGGCGTCGACACCATCGAATACGACCTCGACGACACCGGCTTCCAGCCCTACACCGAACCACTCACCATCAACACACCCGGCGACCACACCATCCAATACCAAGCAACCGACAACGCAGGAAACACCTCCGAAACCGGCTCCACCACCCTCACCGTGCTCGAAGGCGACCCCGAAGACACCACCCCACCCGAGGTGAACGCACAACTCACGGGTTCGCAGGATGCACAGTGGAACTACGTGGACTCCGCCACCGTGGCCTTGTCCGCCAACGATCCGGATTCAGGGGTGCGCTTCCTGCGTTACTCGCTCGACGGCGGATCGTACACCGCCTACAGCGAACCGATCATGGTGAACGAGCCGGGTAAGCACACGGTGCGCTACCACGCCACCGACCATGCCGGGAACAGGTCCGACGACGGCGAATTGACGTTCACCGTCGTCGCGGCCGAGGGTGACGCCTGCCCCGGCTCGGACATCCGGGATACGATGGTCGTCAACGGGCACGACAGTACCGTTGCCAATGTCGACACCGGCAACGGCTGCACCATCAACGACCTGATCGCCGCACACGCCGAGTACCGGGATCACGGAGCTTTCCTGAACCACGTCACCAAGGTGGCCGATGACCTGCTGGCCGACAACGTCATCTCCGCTTCGGAGAAGAGGCGAATGGTGCGTGCGGCCGAGAACTCCGGGATCGGCGAGTAGCCGCCCGCTCCCTTAGGGAGTGCCGGATAGGAAAGGAGAAGGCTTGTCCCTTCCGGGACAGGCCTTCTCCTTTCGCTGTGCCGTTCAGTCGGCGTCCGGGGCCGAGGTACGGACCAGGTGGTCGAACGCGCTCAGGGCCGCGGTCGAACCGGACCCCATCGCCGTCACGATCTGCTTGTAGGGCTCGGTCGTGCAGTCGCCCGCGGCGAACACTCCCGGCACGGAGGTCGCGCCTCGCTCGTCGACCACGATCTCCTTGTGCTTGGTCAGCTCGACGGCACCTTCGAGCCATTCGGTGTTCGGCAAAAGACCGATCTGCACGAACACGCCCTCGACGTCGAGCTTCCGGTCCTCGCCTGTTTCGACAGCGGTGTAGGAAAGTCCCGTCACCGTGTTGCCGTCACCGAGGACCTCGGTGGTACGCGCGTTGAGGACGATGTCCACATTGCTCAGGCTGCGCAGCTTGCGCTGCAACACCTCGTCGGCGCGCAACTCGCCGCCGAGCTCCAGCAGCGTCACGTGCGAGACGATACCCGCCAGGTCGATCGCGGCCTCGACTCCGGAGTTACCGCCACCGATCACCGCCACCCGCTTGCCTCGGAACAACGGTCCGTCGCAGTGCGGGCAGTAGGTCACGCCCTTGTTGCGGTACTCCTGCTCGCCCGGCACGCCCATGGGACGCCAGCGGGCGCCGGTGGCGAGGACCACGGTCCGGCCCTTCAGGGTGGCGTCGTTGTCCAGCACGACCGTGTGGAGGTCGCCGGGACGCTCCGCCGGCTCCAGTCGCACGGCCTGCTGCGAGTCCATGATGTCGATGTCGTAGTCCGAGGCGTGCTGCTCGAGTGCCGCGGCGAACTTCGGCCCTTCGGTGTAGGACACGGAGATGAAGTTCTCGATCGCCATGGTGTCCAGCACCTGACCACCGATCCGGCCGGCGGCGACTCCGGTGCGGACGCTCTTGCGGGCGGCGTAGATCGCGGAGGAGATACCGGCGGGGCCGGCGCCGACGACGAGCACGTCGAAGGGCTCCTTCTCCCCGATCTCCTTGGCGGCCCGCTGGGCGGCTCCACTGTCGAGTTTGCTCAGAATTTGCTCAAGCGTCATCCGGCCCTGCTCGAAGGGTTCCCCGTTGAGGAACACGGCGGGCACCGCGAGCACGCCACGGTCCTCGACCTCGTCCTTGAACAGGGCGCCGTCGACGGCCACGTGCTTGATCCGCGGGTTGACCACGCTCATGAGGTTGAGCGCCTGGACGACCTCGGGGCAGTTCTGGCAGGACAGAGACAGGTAGGTGACGAACTCGTAGTCGCCGTCCAGCTGCCGGATCTGCTCGATGACCTCTTCGGACACAGCAGGGGGGTGCCCACCGACCTGGAGCAGGGCGAGCACGAAGGAGGTCAACTCATGCCCGAGAGGAATGCAGGCGAACCGCACCGATATGTCGGTCCCCGGCCGGACGATGGCGAACGACGGGCGTCGCTCATCGTCGTCACGGCGCACCACCGTGATTTTCTCCGAGAGTGCGGCAACCTCGGTCAGTAGCTCCATCAACTGGGCGGACTTGGCGCTGTCGTCCAGCGACGCGACTAGTTCGACCGGCTGCCGAAGAAGCTCGAGATGTGTGGCGAGCTGCTTGGATAGTGCCGGGTCAAGCACGAACGACCTCCGGGAATCGGTCGGTGGAATGGGTGGAATGGGGCGGGGAGAGAGGTCCGCGCTACCCGGACCGGGCCGAAGCACTCATATCCGGATAGCGCGGACGCGAAATGAGGTGGTCGGTCAGATCTTGCCGACGAGGTCCAGCGACGGGGCGAGGGTCTCCTCGCCCTCTTCCCACTTGGCCGGGCAGACCTCGTTGGGGTGCTCACGGACGTACTGCGCGGCCTTCACCTTGCGCAGCAACTCGGCGGCGTTGCGGCCCACGCCCTCAGGAGTGATCTCCATGATCTGGATCACGCCGTCCGGGTCGATGACGAACGTGGCACGGTCGGCGAGCCCCTGGCCCTCACGCATCACGTCGAAGTTCCGCGTGATCACACCGGCGGGGTCACCGAGCATCGGGAACTGGATCTTGCGGATGGTGTCCGAAGTCTCGTGCCACGCCTTGTGGGTGAAGTGCGTGTCGGTCGACACCGAGTAGATCTCCACGCCGAGCTTGGTGAACTCCTCGTAAAGGTCCGCGAGGTCGCCCAGCTCGGTGGGGCATACGAAGGTGAAGTCAGCCGGGTAGAAGAACACGATCGACCACTTGCCGCGCAGGTCGCTGTCGCTGACCTCCACGAACGAACCATTGTGGAACGCAGTGGTCGTGAACGGCTTCACTTCCGTATTGATCAGTGCCATGTATTCAAGGCCTCCCATGCAGGTTTTCTGGAATCATACCAATCTAGCCGCCGAGACTATCGTGGAGTTGACCAAGCTCACGTCACCCCTCCCTGCCGCGACCTGAACCTGTCCACAGCCAACCTGAAAGAGGTCGACAACCAGCGGGAACAGGCCCCGGCAAGATCGGCTCGAGTATCCATAGTGGACCGTCGGCGGCCGGTTGCCCCGCCCGGGGCGGAGCACATGAGCCATACTGGCCTGTCGCGAACCGGCGGCGTCAACCGGGTCCATCACACCAACGAGCTACACCGTCGGGTGGCCCACTCACGAGGAAGCGCACCGTAGACCACGGAGCCGGCAGACCACACCACGCCGCACATCACGCTGTCGGGTGGCGCGGACGCGAGGCGGAGCGCGATCACCGGCAACCGCTCAACGAGCAGGGTTTCGGAACGCGTTTCGGCGGTCTGCCCCGGAGGGATGGACCGACATCAGTACCTGATCGGCCAAGCGGTACGGCCGAGTACTCACCAGCGCACCGAGCAACCGGCGCAGGCGGGACACCTCCGCCCGAACCGTGACCACGTGCTCAGCGTCCCCGTACAACGCTCGACTCAACGCCTCGGCCGACAACCCCGCCCGCCCGGCACGGTGCAGGAGAACCAGGATCTCGGCGTGTCGCTTCGTCAGCGGCCGTTGCCAGCCGAGGTCACCGCCCCGCAGACTGAGCACCGGCGCACAGGCGAGGTCCAGGTCGAGCCGCACGGTTCGATCAGGCCCGGACGGCCGGACGAGCCAGCCCTCCCCCAGCCGTTCGGGACGACACACACCCAACCCGGGCACCACCATCGGCTCACCGTCCGTCGGCACCGCGATCCGACTCCCCACCCATACCCCCGCGCTCGCGGCGACCCAGCCTTCGTCATCGACCACCAGCGAGGGCCCGGCGGCCAACAGCGGCTCCCCCACCCGGCGAAGGCGGTCCAAGTGTTCGCGATGTCGGTGCCGGAGGCGCGATTCGACCAGTCGCCGCCCTGTCTCAACCAGCGCGCCGATCGCCGGGTGCAGAGTCAGCGCAGGCCCGCTGACGTCGATCACGCCGAGCAGCTCGCCCGTCCTCGGGTCGTGGACGGGAGCAGCGGTGCAGTACCAGGAATGCTGCCCCTGCTCGAAGTGTTCCCCGGCGAGCAGTTCGACCGGAGCCGCCTCGACGAGCGCGGTCCCGATGGCGTTCGTGCCGACCCGCTTCTCACTCCATTCCGACCCCTCGCGGAATCCGAGGTCGTCGGCTCGGTGCCGAACGGCGGACGTCCCCTCTCTCCAGAGAATGACACCGTCGCGGTCGGCGATGACCAACAGGATGTGGGAGGAGTCGGACATGACACCGGCCACCTGCGTCAGGTCGGCCACGACGTCACGCAGCGGTGAGGTCTCCCGGCGGTGGGCCAGCTCTTCCCCACCCAGCCGACCTCGGGCGTTGAGCGTGTCGGCCCTCAGTCCGAGACGGAGCACGCGGGACCACGACCGGGAGACGACCCCACGAGGACGCACCGGTGGACGACTTCCCGAGATGACGGCGTCGTGCATGCGGATGAGATCACGGGCATGGGCGGGAAGACTTCGCCCCGGAGGGACAGCACTGGGAACGCTCACGGTCCACCTCCCGCACCGCCGCGCCGAGGATCGAGGATAGGTTCCCTCCCGGCGCCGGCCAAGGCATGCAATTCACTGCAACGGTTGCCCTCCCCCTCACCGGTGGATGTGATCTACATTACACCGATGTCGACGAGGGCAGGAGTGGCAATGGCACAGATGATCGGCCGAGAGGCAGGAGAGGCTTCCCCACAGACACGTGTCGACGCCTGGCTGGAACGATTCGAGGCCGCACTCGTGGCACGTGACGTCGAGGCCGCCTCCGGGATGTTCGCGGCGGACAGCTACTGGCGCGACCTCGTGGCGTTCACCTGGAACCTCAAGACAGTGGAAGGCAGGGAGGGCATCGCGGATCTGCTCCGTGCCTGCCTGGAGCACACCGCCCCCTCGGGCTTTCGCACCACCGAGCCCCCGACCGAGACCGACGGCGTCATCGAGGCATGGCTGGCGTTCGACACCGCCACCGGCCGCGGCCAGGGACATCTCCGGCTGACCGACGAAGGCGCCTGGACGTTGCTCACCACGCTGCGGGAACTCAAGGGGTTCGAGGAACCGCAACGCACACGCCGGCCGAAAGGCGTCGAGCACGGTGTGGTCAGAGGACGCCGCTCCTGGGCCGAGAAACGTGAACAGCAGCAGCGGGAACTCGGCTATCGCCGTCAGCCCTATGTCGTCGTGATCGGCGGTGGACAGGGCGGCATCGCCCTCGGCGCGCGACTACGCCAACTGGACGTTCCCGCATTGGTGGTGGAACGTCATGACCGTCCGGGCGATTCCTGGCGTACGCGATACAAGAGCCTGTGCCTGCACGACCCGGTCTGGTACGACCACCTGCCCTATCTTCCGTTCCCGGACAACTGGCCGGTGTTCACGCCCAAGGACAAGATCGCCGATTGGCTGGAGATGTACGTCCGGGTGATGGAAGTGCCGTACTGGACGCGGTCGGAAGTCACGTCGGCTTCTTGGGACGAGGACGCGAAACAGTGGACGGTGACGGTCGACCGCGGAGAGGAGACGGCGGTCCTGACCCCACGGCACCTGGCCTTCGCCACCGGAATGTCAGGCAAACCGAACATTCCCTCGTTTCCGGGCATGTCCGTCTTCGAGGGAGATCAGCACCATTCGTCCCAACATCCGGGCCCCGACGCCTACGCCGGCAAGAAAGCGGTCGTCATCGGTTCCAACAATTCGGCCCACGATATCTGTGCGGCCCTGTGGGAACACGGCGCCGACGTGACCATGGTGCAGCGGTCGTCCACACATGTCGTCAAGTCGGAATCACTCATGGAATTCGGTCTCGGCGACCTCTACTCCGAACGCGCGGTGGACGCCGGAATCACGACGGAGAAGGCCGACCTGTCCTTCGCATCACTGCCCTACCGAATCATGCACCGGTTCCAGATCCCGATCTACGAGAAGATCAGGGAACATGACGCGGAATTCTACGCGCGACTGGAAAGAGCCGGATTCCAGCACGACTGGGGAGACGACGGGTCCGGCCTGTTCATGAAGTACCTCCGCCGCGGCTCGGGCTACTACATCGACGTCGGAGCGTCGGAACTCGTCGCCGACGGGGAGATCAAACTGGCGCACGGCCAGGTCGACCACCTGACACGCAGCAGCGTGGTGTTGACCGACGGCACCGAACTGGAGGCCGACCTCGTCGTCTACGCCACGGGATACGGATCGATGAACGGATGGGTGGCCGACATCGCGGGCCGGGAAATGGCTGATCGGGTCGGGAAATGCTGGGGCCTCGGTTCGGGGACGACCAAGGACCCGGGCCCCTGGGAGGGCGAGCAACGCAACATGTGGAAGCCCACGCAACAACCGGGTCTGTGGTTCCACGGCGGGAACCTGCATCAGTCACGCCACTATTCGCTGTATCTGGCGCTGCAGCTCAAGGCACGCTACGAGGACATCCCCACACCGGTGTACGGACTTCAAAAAGTGCATCACCGGTCGTGACCCGTAGGTAAGCCGGGGTGCCGCGCCCTCACACCGCAGCACCCCGGCATCACCCGGTCGGCAGTCCACTACGGATGAATCGAGAAAGCGTGTCGCCCATTCGGTGACGCGGATCGGACCGCGGATTCATGCGCGCCCTTGTCGGGCTTTCAGGTGAGTCCTGAAACCGGAAGGCTGAACAGTGGACCGGTGGATTCGTCCCGCCATACGCATTTGTCTGTCTCGGCGGAGCTCGAAACCAGCCCCTACAGGTCACTACCATCCGTCACAGACTTTTGACGGGTTGTTGTCTTCGTGGTCCTCGGTCAGCCTGAGCTCATGGGCATAAGACGTCGGGGAATCGCCACCGTCACAGGGCTGTTCATGATCGCCGGCCTCGCCGCACCGGCCGGCGCGCAACAACTCGATGACCGTGGCTTATTCGAAGTACACGACACGGATACCGCGCAACGCACCGCCATCGCCCACTCGGGCGCCGATGTATGGGGCGTACGTGACGGCACAGTGACGTTCGCCGCGCAAGCCTCGCAGGCGGAGGAACTGCGCGCCGAAGGCCTGGACCTCGTAAGACTCGACGATCTCGATCGGATGCTCGCCGAACGCAGCCCAGGCGTACGTGCGGCGGCGGACGAGTTTCCCCCGGGCGACGAGGCGTACCACACCTACACCGAACTCACCGAGGAACTTCAGCAAACCGTGTCCGACCACGGTGATATCGCAAAGTTGTCGAGTGTCGGACAATCCCACGAAGGCCGTGACCTGCACCTGATCACGATCAGCGGCAACGTCGAGGTCGACGAGGACGAACCCGAGGTGTTGTTCACGTGCAACCAGCACGCCCGGGAGCACCTGACCACCGAGATGTGCCTCCGCATCATCCAGCGTTTCACCGATGAGTACGGCCAAGACCCGACGGTCACGGAGCTCGTGGACACACGCGAGATCCATGTGATCCCGACCGTGAACCCGGACGGCGCCGAATACGACATCGAGGGTGGCCAGTACCGGGGATGGCGGAAGAACCGCCAGGGCAGCGGTACCGACCTCAACCGCAACTGGGGTTACCAGTGAGGTTGCTGCGGCGGTTCGAGTGGTTCGCCCTCCAGCGAGACCTACCGGGGTCCCTCAGCGTTCTCCGCTCCCGAAACCGCGGCCGTGGCCGAGTTCGTCGGCTCCCGCGTGGTCTCCGGGACCCAGCAGATCACGGCACACATCGACTTCCACAGCTACTCGGAGCTGGTGCTGTGGCCCTACGGCTACACCTACGACGACACCGCCGAGAACATGACCCCTGAGCAGGCCAAGCGGTTCCAGGAGGTCGGGGCTCGACTCGCCGACAGCAACGGCTACACCCCGCAACAGTCGAGCGACCTCTACATCACCGACGGCGGGATCAACGATTGGTTGTGGGGCGAGCACGGCATCCTGAGTTTCACCTTCGAGATGTATCCGGCGACAGGAGGCGGGCTGGACGGCTTCTACCCGCCCGGTGACCGCATCGAACCGGAGACCCAGCGCAACGACGAAGCGGTGGAGATCCTGCTCACCGAGGCCGGCGCGGCGTAATAACTCCAATAGTGAAGAAGTACCGAACGCCTGTTCCCCGCTGTCGGGGAACAGGCGTTCGACTCTGGTCGAAAACCACGGACAAAGGCGAGACTGGGCGGATGACTGCCGACGCTCACACATCCGGGATGCGGCCGGAGGAAGCCGTCGAGATTGCGCTCGAGTCGTTGCGTGCCAGCGGCCAGCGGATCACCGGTGCGCGCAGTGCCGTCATCGAGGCACTCTCCCAACTCGACGACCACCCGAGCGCGGAGCGAGTGTACGACCGGGTGCGCACGCTGCACCCCACGATTCACCGGGCCACCGTCTATCGCACATTGGACACTCTGACGGCATTCGGCGTGGTGACGCACGTGCACACCGGCGGTGGGGCGACCGCCTACCATCTCGCGCCGAGCGTGGCGTCTCCCGGACACCTCCACGCGAAGTGCCATCCCGGGCGGACGGCTCGGCGTCGCCACAGCTCTCTCTGGATCAGCGGCCTCGGTCTCGGTTTGGCCGCCACGATCGTGCTCGCGGTCGGCATCGGCGCGATAGGGGTGCCACCGGCGACCGTGTCGAAGATCATCGGTCACCATCTCTTCGGCACACCCGCCGAGATGAGCTGGACACTCGCCCAGGACTCCATCAGCTGGCAGGTACGCCTACCCCAGGTACTCCTCGGCGCCTCCGTCGCGGTCTTCGTCATCGCCAGGGCGGGAGGACGGATCACCTCGCTGCGGCTGCTGATAGCCGGAGTCGCCGTCGGCTACGCACTCTATGCGGCCACCAGCTTCCTGATCTTCGCTTCCGACTCGGCCCAGGGCTTGCGTTCCGTGCTGTTCTGGCTGCTCGGTTCCCTCGGCCTCGCTCGCTGGGGCCTGCCGCTGACCTCCGTGCTGGTGATCGTCTGCCTCACCGTGGCGGTACTCGCCGTGTGGAGCCGCCGTCTCGACGCTCTCGCCGTCGGTGACGAGACCGCGCACGCACTCGGAATCTCACCGACCGGCTTTCGGGTGCGACTGCTCGTGGTGGTCTCACTCTGTGTCGGGCCGTGGTGGCCGCCTCCGGCGGCATCGGTTTCGTGGGTTTGGTGATCCCGCACGTCGCGCGGCGCTTCGTGGGAGCGGCTCACGGCCGGTCGATTCCGGTGGCCGCGCTGCTCGGCGCCATCTTCCTCGTCTGGGCCGATGTCGTGGCGCGCGTGCTGTTGGAACCTCGCGAGCTGCCCATCGGCATCATCACCGCCCTCGTGGGCGCTCCGTTCCTGCTCCTGCTCGTTCGACGTTTCCATCCGGCGAGCACCTGATGCGACCGCGACGACAGCGAAGGAAACACCCCATGCGCCTCGGCCACCACCGCCTCACCGTCCTCCCGGCCACACTGGCCCTCCTGCTGATCGGCATCGCGTGCGGAGCACCCACGGCGGCTGGGGGAAGCTCGGCGTCGACATCCGGCGACTACCCCCTGACCATCACCAACTGCGGAGTCGATGTCACCTTCGAAGAACCTCCCGAACGGGTCATCCTGCTGGAGAGTGCGCCGGTGGCGTCGCTGAAGGCGCTGGGGGCTTTGGATTCCGTCGTGCTCCGAGCGGGCGCGTTCCCGCCCGACTACTACGACGCCGAGACCAACGCGGCCATCCAAGCCATCCCGTCTCTCGGCGAAGAGCTGGACTCAAGAGGTCATCTACAGATCTCCGAGGAAGTGATCATCTCCCGGCAACCGGACCTGGTGCTGGGCCTGCCCGACGGGATCACCCGCGAAGGACTCGATTCGGTGGGGATCAAGGCATTGGTGCAACCCACGATGTGTCCGGCGGGCGTGGAGGCCACCACGTTCGACGATGTCTACGAGCAGATCAACACCTACGGTCGGCTCTTCGACCGCCGAGCCCGAGCAGCGGATTTGGTGGCCTCGCTGAAGGAACGGGTCGCCGCCATCGAGAAGGCAGCGGACGACCAGCCGGAGCGGACAGCCGCCGTGCTGTACCCCACGGTCGGCGGAGGCGTCGGCTACGCCTATGGCAACGAGAGCATGGCGCACCCACAGCTGGAGGCCGCTGGGTTCACCAACGTCTACGCCGACGGCGACGAGCGCGTGTTCGAGGTGACGTGGGAAGACGTCCTCGACAAAGACCCGGACGTACTGGTGCTGCTCCACGTCGACGGTGACCCGGAGACGGTCAAGAAAGCTGTGGTGGGACTGCCCGGGGCCGGGGCGCTCCAGGCCGTGCGAAACGACGACATCCTGGTTCAGCTGTTCAACTTCACCGAGCCGCCGACACCGCTGTCGGTGGACGGGTTGGAAACGGCTCCACGAGACATTCGGTCCCACCTCGTGATCACCGCGGAGAACATCTCGTTCGCTTACGGTGACACCGTCGTGCTCGACGGCGTACGCTTGTCGGCCGCTCCCGGCCGAGTGGTGGGGCTGATCAGTCCCAACGGCAGCGGCAAGACCACGCTGCTCCGCACGCTCTACCCCGCGCTTGCCCCACGCGCGGGACTCGTCAGTCTCGACGACACTCCTTTGGAAGCGCTGCCCCGACGAGAGGTCGCCAGACGACTCGCCGTCGTGGTGCAGGAAGGAACCACCGAGCTCCCCCTGACGGTGGCCGAGACCGTCCTTCTGGGACGGTCGCCGCATCTGACGACGTTCCAACGGTACTCCGCGCAGGACTACCGGATCGCCGCGGCGGCACTCGCCGAAGTCGGCGCCCGCCACCTGGCCGACCGCGTCTTCGCCGGCCTGTCGGGCGGTGAGAAACAACGGGTGCTCATCGGCCGCGCGCTGGCGCAACAAGCCGATCACCTGTTACTGGACGAACCGACCAACCATCTCGATATCCGGTACCAGCACGAGGTGTTGCAACTGGTGCGCGCGCTTGAGGTGACCACGATCGTCGTGTTGCACGACCTCAATCTCGCCGCCCGCTACTGCGACCAAGTGGTGTTGTTGGAGCGCGGAAGGGTCAAAGCGGCCGGGACCCCTGACGAGGTACTCCGGCCGGAGATCCTCGAACCGGTCTACCACATCGGTGTGCAACGCGTGCTCTCCGACGGCGAACTGCAGCTGCTGTTCCGACCGCTGGCTCCGCCTTCGCCCACTTGCGACGGGAAGTGACATGCTCCGCCCGGCGAGTCACCGATCCCCTCGTTCGCCGCGGACAACGCGAAAGCCGGTGACGAGCGACGACGAGTCGCCTGTCACCGGCTTTCCTGAACAGCTGCCGGAGTCGGTCACTTCCGACCGGGCAGCCCCTTGATCTTCCTCACTGCCCACCATGCGCTGGGCAGCGTTCCGGTCGCCAGAGCGATCTTGATGGCGTCACCGATGAGGAACGGCACCACGCCCATCACCAGCGTTTCGGCCAGTCCCGCACCGAGCGAGAGCCCGAGCCAGGTCAGACCGAAGGCGTAGATCACCAGGTTGCCGGCGACCATCGTCAGAGCCGTGCGGGGCACGGTGCGATCCCAGCCACGCTCGGACGCCACACCCACGAGAGCGGCCGCCGCCACCATGCCGACGAGGTATCCCGCGCTCGGTGCCGTGAGTATCCCGAACCCGGAGTTCCCCTCGGCGAAAACCGGGAGCCCGGCGAACCCGACAGCCAGGTACGCCAGAAGGGTCATGGTGCCGCGCAGCGCCCCGAAGGAGGCACCCACCAGCAGCACGGCGAAGGTCTGCCCTGTGAGAGGGACCGGGGTGATCGGAAGAGGAATCACGATCTGCGCGGCCACGGCGATCATGGCAACGCCGCTGGCGACGATCGCGAGTTCAGCGAGCTTCCCACGGGCTGGGACCAGTGTGGGAACGAGAGGGATCGAGGTCATGAATCACTGCTCCATCGAGCTTCGGAGGTGTGGAGACGGAACGGGGCCACGAAGAGCATCCGGTACTTCACGGACCTCACCACCGTTCCTTCTGCGATGCCCGGTGCCGCAGACACCGGCTACACCGTGTTCGGAGTTGAGAGCGTACCGACCTCTCCCGGAATCCTCACCTGCCGAGCAGGTGTCCCCGCTGTGATCTACCTCTTAGAACGCGCTCCGCCAGCCCCTGGGAAGAAGCACTTCGGTACTCGCGGTGACGAGTCAACGCTCCCGCAGTATGAGAACAGGCAGCCTTACCGAAATCTACCGGCCGGTACTTTCCGGGTCGTCACCCGGCCATCGCCAGAGCCCCTCCGCTCAGCAAGGAGACTCCCGCGAAATCGGGACAGGGCACCGTTCGAGAACGAGACCCTCGCCCCGTCGCCCATTTTCGGTCAGGTCGCCACAAACGATTGAGGAGCATACATATTTCCAGCCGGACCCACGACCTTCATCGCGAAATCGCGACACTGAAATCGGATCGACCCACGAGGAAGGCACCGAAAGGAACCCACTCGCCGACAGAACAACAGGAAATTAGCACTTTTCACCCGAAAAGCAAGGGTTTCACGATATCCCCTTTCTTCACCTTCGGAGAATACCCACCGTTACCGGCATTCGAGCCCAAAAGAAGTCATGGATCCAGCCCGTTCACCCACTCGGCTCACCGGAACAGGCTCTTCCTTGACTTACCCCCGAACGAAAGTGAATATCGATCGGCATGCGGTCTCCGCTGTGTGACCCCGATACAGAAGTCGTCCGATTTTTCGCCCTGAATCGGGTCAGCTAGCTCCCCCGGGAGCCCGGTACGCTCAGGAGGCACATTGACCGGCCGAAACAACGATTTCACGAAGTCCGGGGTATCACGATTTCCGGACCGAGATCTGGGGGTACCTCGGTTCAAGTGCGAGGTAGGAGTACCACTCGCCGAGCAAAAGGAGTTGGGGCACAACCGGTTTCACCCGGATATCCCGCCGCTGTTCGAGTGCGACCCCGGCGACGAGGTGATATTGGAAACCCCCGGCTACGACGACTACCAGCTCCGTGATCGGGACGACGACAGCGACATACATTTCGATCTCACCCGCACTCACCCGCTCGCCGGTCCGATCCGTATACGGGGCGCCGAACCCGGTGACCTGCTCGTCGTCGAATTGCTGGACATCCAGCCGCTGAGCGGTATCGGATACTCCAACATCCTTCCGGGGATGGGAGGGCCGCTCAAAGAACGGTTCCCAGACGGGTTCAAGACGGTGTGGGATCTGCACGGCCTCTACGCGACGTCACGGCAGGTCCCCGGGGTACGCATCCCCGCTATCAGCCATCCGGGCATCATCGCCGTCGCACCGTCGCACGAGTTGCTGGCGCAGTGGAACCGTCGTGAAGACCCTTTGATCGCAAGCGGCCAGGCAGGCCCACGGGCCGAAGCCACCGACACCGCGGTGCTGCGAACACTCGAAGGGAAGGAATGGGAGCGTGTGGCGGCGGAGGCGGCTCGCACCATTCCCCCGAGGGAGAACGGCGGGAACATGGACATCAAGAACATGTCCCGCGGCTCCAAGGTCTATTTCCCCGTGTTCGTCGAGGGCGCCCTCTTCTCCTGTGGCGATCTGCACTTCGCCGAGGGCGACGGGGAGATCACGTGGAACGCGATTGAGATGGACGGCTCAGCGTGGCTGAAGTTCGATCTGATCAAGGGCGGCATGGCCAAGTACGGCATCCGCAACCCCGCGTTCCGCCCATCCCCGGTCGACCCGAACTTCGGCAATCGGTATATCAGCTTCGTCGGCTACAGCGCCCGCGGCGAGGAGCAGCGATACCTCGACACGACGATGGCGGCGGTCGACGCCGTCGAGCAGGGGATCGACTACCTCACCAAGTTCGGTTACACCCCGGAACAGGCCTACACCATCATCAGTGTGGCGCCCTGTGAGATGCACGTCGGTGGAGTCGTGGACATTCCCAACGCCGCGGTCACGTTGAGCATCCCGGTGGACATCTTCGACCAAGACATCCTGCCGACCGCTTAAGTTCCCCTTCAAGGCCGCAGAAGCCCCGGCCCGTCACTTCCGGGGCTTCTTGCGTCCTCAGCCCGCGTGAACACATCGGCGAACGCCCATCGGCCGGTTCGACGGCGTCAGGCCTTCCCGGTCGCGGACATGACGGGTACGGCGACATCGCCGCTCGTGTCGATTCGGCGGGTGGAGACATGGACACCGTCCACCAGCCGACCACCTGATGTCGCGACAGCGGCCAGGCAGAAGCGAACCCACATGTTGAGCTGTACCTCCTTGGCGAATCGCAGACGTGTGTACAGCAGGTGCACCAGACGGCTGCTGCATCTGGCCCAGAGCTCGATCTCGAACACCAGCACCGCTCCGTCCTGGCGCGCACGGAACTGCACCTGGCCGGCTTCCAGATGTCCCCGCAGGGTCACCAGGCGTAGCAACGTGTTCTCGCGGTGTACCACTCTGACGGGACCGTTCCACGGTCCCGGCATCTCCACCAGCATCTCGTCGCCCACCTCCAGTCCCTGGGCACCGGCCTCATCGGAGCGGACATCGACCACCTCCGAGGGGACGAAATGTTTGAAGTCATGGATGACGCGGTCGATGAGCTGGTCGGCGCCGAGTTCGGCCGCTGCTATGCACACGTGGAAACGCCGGTGGAACACAGGACCGCAGCCGTCCGAGATCAGCTGCACTCGGTCGTCGATCGCTTCGGGGGGTACCTGCGGGGGGCGGTCCCATTCGTCGCCCGGACATTCGGTTCGATGCAGGGGTGTCGTCTCCCACAGGTAGCGCCAGGTGACCAGCGCGGTACCCAGGAGCCATCGCGTGACTACGGTGAGCGCCCTGGGAGGTCGCGACAGTCGCAACATCGGCGCCCCTCCAAATCGATGAACCGGGGGTAATTCGGGTACAGACTCTGCTGTACCCCGTACAGCGGGTGTGACACGAAGTCGACGAATGCGGAGGCGCACATGGTGGTCGGGTTACTGCATCGGGTCGGGGTGCGCAGCACCCATCTGTACCTCACCTCATTGGCCACGATCGGTCTCTGCCTGGGCTTGTGGATACGTGCCAAGACGGTGGATCAGGCTCAGCGGGGAAACGCCGAGCGGCGCGCACTCTTCGTGGGGCTGTGGCCGCCGACGATGTGGCTGATCGGCGACTCGCTGCAGGAACACGAGTGACCCCGGATGCGAGACTGGATCTTCGGGCGGCTCGACTCCGCTCGAGTCTGGAGCGACCTCGCCGACGCCCGCATCAACTATTCGATCGATGAGGTACGTCGACCCGCTTGGAACATCGACACGCACCGTAGGATTCTCGCCACAGAACGCCCCGGGCCGCCGGAGCCGGAGGGCCCTTGGGAGCACGCCTGCCGGTTGGTGCGTGACTACGAGTTCTCTCCCCCGGAGATCGTTCGCGCGCTCTACGATCCGACCACACCGCTACTCGGACGCGACATGCTGCTCGAGGCTCGGTTCCCGGGGATTCACTTCTATTGCGGAGTCCGTATCACCGAGGTGGTGGACAAGACGCTGGAGAACGGTGACAGGACCTGGGGATGGGCATACGAAACCCTCGAAGGCCACCTCGAGCGCGGCAAGGTGACCTATGAGGTGGTGAAACACCGGGGCACCGGCCAGGTGGAGTTCGTGGCCTCGAGTCATTCGCAGGGCGCTCCCACCCTGGGCCCTGTGACGTTTCTGGGCTGGCGGGTCTTCGGCCGACACATCCAGCTGAGCTTCTACCGCCGATGCGGTGAGCGGCTGCAAGCCTTCGTCGAGGCGGGTCTGCGCGGTGAGGACGCGCTGCCCGACGTCCGGGCTCATGTCGATCACCTGGTGCTCGCCCCCTCCGACACCAAGATCCATCGCCTGGACGCGTTGGCGATCCACCGGATCTTCCCCGGCTGAGCGAACAGAAGACGGCTCGGTCGGAGCGAGCCGACGAACCCCTCGACGTGCCGGTGGGCCGGTCCGCACCGGACCGGCCCACCGAGTTCACTTCACTCCTGGCCGGAGTTGGCCACCGGCTTCTCGTCCACCTTCTGTTGTCCCCGTTCGCATTTTCCGAGCAGCGAATGCCGCTTGCCGTAGAGGAAGTACACGACCACGCCGATCGCCATCCACACGAGGAAACGCAACCAGGTCAGCACGGTCAGGTTCAACATCAACCACACGCAGGCGGCGATCGCCAGGATCGGCACCAGGGGGACCAGCGGCACGCGGAAACCACGGGGCAGGTCGGGGCGCTTCTTGCGCAACACCAACACACCAGCCGACACCAGGATGAACGCGAACAGCGTTCCGACGTTGACCATTTCCTCGAGCTTGCCCGCATCGAAGAAGGTGGCGGCCACGGCGACCGCGATGCCGACAAGGAGGTTCACCCGCACCGGGGTGCCTCGCGAGCCGGTCTTCGCGAGTTTGCGCGGCAACAGCCCGTCGCGCGACATCGCGAACAGCACACGCTGTTGGCCGAGCAACAGAACCATGACCACCGTGGTCAGGCCGGCGAGGGCGCCGATGGAGATGATGTTCGCCGCCCAGTCGACGCCGTGCAGCGAGAACGCCGTCGCCAGCGTCTTACGGCCTTCCGGTTCGGCGTCGGTGGCCAGCTCGGTGTAGGGCGCCATGCCGACAACCACGAGCGAGGTCGCCACGTAGAGCACGGTGACGATCGCCAGCGAGCCGAGGATGCCACGCGGCACGTTGCGTTGCGGGTTACGGGTCTCCTCGGCGGTGGTGGCCACAACGTCGAAACCGAGGAAGGCGAAGAACACCAGCGAAGCACCGGCCAGAAGTCCGAACGCGCCGTAGACGCTGCCGGATCCGCCGACGAGTACGGAGAACAGGGACTGTTCGAGACCGGCCCCCGATTCGCCACCCTCGGCAGCGGGCGGGATGAACGGCGTGTAGTTGTCCGGGCTGATGTAGGCCAGCCCCATGATGATCACGAAGAGGATGATCGCGACCTTGAGCGCCGTGACCACGATGCTGAACCGCGACGACAGCTTGGTACCGAGTGTCAACAATGTGGCCAGGATGGTGACCAGCAGCAGCGAGCCCCAGTCGACGCTGACGGCGCCGAGCTGCACGGTGGTGGCGACGCCCTCACCGAAGGCCATCACCAACACTTCCTGCAGATAGACCGACCAACCCTTGGCCACCGCGGCGGCGGCCACCGAGAACTCCAGGATGAGATCCCAGCCGATGATCCACGCGAGGAACTCACCGAACGTGGCGTAGGAGTACGTATAGGCGCTACCGGCGACGGGGACCGCGGAGGCGAACTCGGCGTAGCACAATCCCGCGAGCGCGCACGCGATTCCCGCGAACACGAACGCGAGCGCCACCGACGGGCCCGAGATGTCACCGGCGGTGCGCGCGGTGAGCGTGAAGATGCCGGCACCGATCATCACCGCGACACCGAAGACCATCAGATCCCATGCGCCGAGGTTCCTGCGCAGTCGGGTGTCTGGCTCGTCAGTATCCGCGATCGACTGCTCGACCGACTTCGTTCGCCAAATACCGCTGGCCGGCACGGTGTCCTCCTTGGCTGCCAAGATCGCGAAACAGGCAGCAAACCTTAACCGGTCCCGTGGGCTCGCGCTAGGATCCAATTCCAGCCGGTCCCCGGGACCAACTCCGCAGTAACCATTCGAGGCTACGAGCACCGGCCACAGGGATTTCAAAAGGCCGTACCGTTCATCGGTTTCGTCACAGTCACCACGCCGGGCGGATGTCCAGCTTTTCCGATTGCTTGCCCGTGGAGCCGTCGATGACCGCGGCCTACGCGTTGGGAACGTCGACTCTTCGGGCTGAGGAGATGCGCGGCAGCCGAGGTAAGAGCCGATCCTCTCAGGGCGCGAGGTGCAACGCCCGCACGCTCGCTGCTGAAAGGATCGGCTCGTCTCCCGCTCAGACGCGAACCAAAAGATCGGGTTCGGTCTTGGCCCGGACCTCGTCTTCGGTGACGCCCGGTGCAAGTTCGACCAGCACGAGCCTGTCCGGAGTGACGTCGATGACCGCGAGGTCGGTGATGATGCGTTCGATGACGCGCTTGCCCGTGTAGGGCAGAGAGCACTCGTTGACGATCTTGTAGGAGCCGTCCTTGGCGACGTGCTCCATCACGACGATGACCCGCTTGGCGCCGTGGACGAGGTCCATCGCCCCGCCCATGCCCTTGACCATCTTGCCGGGGATCATCCAGTTCGCGATGTCGCCGTGCCGGGAGACCTGCATCGCGCCCAGGATGGCCGTGTCGATCTTGCCGGCGCGGATCATGCCGAAGCTCGTGGCGGAGTCGAAGAAGCTCGTCCCTCGACGGAGCGTGACGGTCTCCTTACCCGCGTTGATCAGGTCGGGGTCCACGTCCTCCTCCGCCGGATACGCGCCCACGCCGAGGACGCCGTTCTCGCTCTGCAAGACGATCTCCACGTCGTCGGGCACGTAGTTGGGCACGAGCGTCGGCAACCCGATGCCCAGGTTGACGTAGTCACCGTCGTGGAGCTCAGCCGCGGCACGAGCCGCCATCTGCTCACGGGTCCAGCTCATGCCCGCACCGTCCTTTTCTCGATCCTCTTGTCCACGGCCTGCTCGGGGGTCAATGCGACGACCCGCTGCACGAACACCCCGGGGTATGGATCTCGTCGGGGTGCAGTTCCCCGGGTTCGACGAGCTGTTCCACCTCGGCGATGGTGACCCTCCCGCACATCGCGGCGAGTGGGTTGAAATTGCGCGCTGAGTGGCGGAAGACAAGGTTGCCGTGCCGATCACCCTTCCACGCGCGGACCAACGCGTAGTCGGCGGCGATCGCGTGCTCCAGCACGAACTCCTTGTCGCCTTCGGGGGTGGGGAACGTGCGCACTTCCTTGGTGGGCGAGGCGATCGCCACCGAACCGTCGGCCGCGTACTTCCACGGCAGTCCGCCGTCCGCTACCTGCGTGCCCACGCCTGTCTGCGTGAAGAACGCCGCGACTCCCGAGCCGCCCGCACGCATCCGCTCGGCGAGCGTGCCCTGCGAAGTCAACTCCACTTCGAGCTCACCGGCGAGGTACTGCCGGGCGAACTCCTTGTTCTCACCTACGTACGAGGCGACGATCCGCCGCAACCGGCCGGCCGCGAGCAACAGCCCGATACCGGCGTCGTCCACACCCGCGTTGTTCGAGAAGACCTCGAGGTCGTCAACATCGGTGCCGGACAAGGCTTCGATGAGCACCGACGGGATCCCGCACAGACCGAAACCACCCACGGCGAGGCTCGATCCCGACGTGATGTCGGCAATCGCCTCGTCCGCTGATGTCCAAGTTTTGTCCATGAGCCCCTCCACGATGAGCAGGTCGAGCCCCATGACAACCGGACGTCCATTCCACGATCAATGATCTTTCGCTCAAACCTGCTGGAATGGTCGCTCAGTGAAACCGCCCTGCGAGGTTGCGTTCACTCAGTGAACACACCACACTCCTCCTCGTGGAGACACGGGGGCTGGTGGAGCGGACGACAAAGATACTGCGGACGCTCTCGCGGTTTCGTACCGGCGGTGCCTCGACGAGCCAGGTGGCGACCGCGTCCGGGCTGCCTCGCCCGACGGTGCACCGGTTGCTGACCGCGCTGCACCGGGAAGGCTTCGTCGACCGGGACAACACCACGGGGGCGTGGTATCTCGGACCGGAGCTGTTCCTGCTCGGCTCCACCGCGGCGGCGCGCTACGACCTCACCGACGTGGCTCGCCCCCACCTCAAGGCACTCGCCTCCACGACGGGGGAAAGCGCTTCTTCTCCGCCCGCCGAGGCGATGAAACCGTGTGCCTGCTCCGGAAGGACGGTGACTTCCCCATCCGGTCGTTCGTCCTGTTCGAAGGCGCTCGGTTCCCCCTGGGTGTGGTCTCCGCGGGACTCGTCGTCCTGGCGCACCTTCCCGATCGGGAGATCGACGAGTACCTGAGCCGAGCCGACCTCACCACCGACTTCGGAGACTCACACAGCGCCACCGCGGTGCGCGAACGCATCCGACAGACACGCGCCGACGGGTACTCCACCAATCCCGGCCTGGTGGTCGAAGGGAGCTGGGGTATGGCCGCCGCGGTGTTCGACGAGCTGCACCGTCCCGAATGGGCGCTCACCCTGACCGGGATCGAACCTCGCTTCCACCCCGAGCGACGCCGTGAGCTCGGCGCATTACTCCTCAGGCACGCCCACGCGCTGGGCAAAGCCATTCGAGCCCGATACGCCACCAGATGAAGTCGGTAGGACGAGCTCACCGATCCGCCAGGATGGCACGACCCGCACTCCGATTCTTGTCGGTGGCTACCTCTATCCTCCGTAGCGGGGATGCACCACCGCGCACTGGGGAGGCCGTCACACATGGGAGGCAAGACCGCTGAGCAACTGTTCCACGAGTTCACCACCAACGCCGCCGCTGACGTCACGCTCTCCCTGTTGCGTTCCAAGGACGCACTGCTGAACCTCGCGCTCATGGCAGCGCATCTCGGTGACGGGCAGATCGTCGACGGGCAGACGTTGACGGCGGTCATCGACGCGGACCTCCCTCGGTTACTGCGCTCCGCACCGTCTACTGAAGACGAACTCACGCCCCTCGCGACCGACGCTGACACGTTGCTCACCCGGTGGACCAAACGCGGGTGGGTGCATCGCAGCGTCGATCCGGCCACCCGGGTCGAGCGCTATCAGCTCACCTCCGGCGCCGCGCAAGCGGTGCGTCAGATGCGTAACCTGCGTCGGCACACCTCGGTCGCCACCGAGTCCGCGCTGTCGATGGTGATGGCTGAGATGCATCAGATCGCCGCCGAGGCCAACCCCGATCCAACGGCACGACGGGCCGCTCTCGACGAGCAGATCGCCATACTCACCGAACAGCGGCGCGCGATCGAAGGGGGCCAAGAGCACGCTGTGGATCACCGGGAACTGGTCGACCGGGTTTCCGCGCTCGCCCACCTCATCGAACGGATTCCGTCGGACATCGCCCGCTATGGAGAGCGGATGCAGGCCAACACAACCGCTCTCGTGCGGCAAAGCCTCGCCGACGATCCCGAGGAGTTCGCCGAGTCACTGCAACGGATGTTCGACGGACACGACGTCATCGCCGAATCTCCCGAAGGACTCGCGTTCCGGGCATTCGCCACTCTCATCGCGACACCGTCCCAGCGGTCACAACTCGAGTCCGACATCGCCGAGGTACTCGCCCACCTCGATGACCTTCCCGACGAAGTGACCGAAGCTCTCTCCGGATTCATCGGAACCACGTGGGAGCGTGTGCAGGAGGTCGAGGAGACGCGAGCCGTGGCGTTTCGCCGGGTGAGCAGCTTCGTGCGGGGTGGTGACGCTTCCTACTACCGCAGCATGCGTACTCGTGTCGCCGAGGCGCAGGCCGCGGCGACCGAGGCGTTCCGGCACAGTCACGGAGGCCGCGATATCGGGTTCACCATCCCGATCAGTGGTGTCTCCACCACCTCGGTCGGGCGGCTGCGGCTGCACGACGGCACCAGCGACACGCCCGACCCGCTCGACGACACGGCGGACTTCCCGATCGATCCCGCCGCGGTCGTCGGACAGGAGTCCCTAGACTGGGTCGCGCTGCACTCGACGGTGAACACTGCCGTGGACGCCCACGGTGGTACCGCCACACTCCCGGACGTGCTCGCCCGACTCCCCGAGCCGCGCACCGGCGACATCATCGCGTTGTGGTCGCTTGCCACCCGCTTCGGCGAGACCGACACGGCACAACCGGTCACCGTCTCAGCCAACACCTCGGCGGGCATCCGCGAGATCACGCTTCCTCAG
This sequence comes from Saccharomonospora sp., assembly GCF_027317685.1. Taxonomy (NCBI): domain Bacteria; kingdom Bacillati; phylum Actinomycetota; class Actinomycetes; order Pseudonocardiales; family Pseudonocardiaceae; genus Saccharomonospora; species Saccharomonospora sp. The sequence goes on along the minus strand of NZ_DAHVQP010000031.1, from coordinate 41,143 downwards.
CTGTTGTTCACCAGACGATTACCCGACCTCGCCGCACCCACCGCCGGTGCTGTCACGTTCCTCCAATCCCAAACCGCTCTGCTGGAAGACACACTCGATGCCTGACACCCCCGTGTTCGCCGACATCTTCGGTGACGCACTGTTCGACGACACACCGTCCACGCACCGGGAACTCGATCCCGCGGAAGTCTTCGACCACACCGACCATGCGACCGTGGGCTCGCAGGTCCCCGCCGACCGGAAACCCCGGTTCCCCGGTGACACGAGCCAACTGCCTCCGGAAGCCTGTTGGGCGCTCCAGGAGCTGGTCGCCGCACCGCACATCACCGATAAGTCCAAAAAGCATTGGCCGGTCGTCGTACAGTACGAAACCGAACTTCGCAGCAGGCTTTCCGAGCTCGGGCTCGTGCTCGAACTCAACCACGAGCATCGTTTCGCGTTCACCCGGCAAGCCGAGGACCCCAGTCCCCACAGCCGGAACATCCTCCGGACGAAGACGCTCAGCCTGGGGGCGAGCGCATTGGCGCTCTACCTCTACCAGCGCTACCTCGCCGCTCCGGACAACCCGGTGGTCGAGACCGACGACATGATCGACCACATGCTCGCCTACAAGCGGCCGGACGACACCGACGAAGCGACCTTCCACAAAAGGATCCTCTCCGCCATCAAATCGCTCGACGACGCCGCGATCATCAAACCGATCAAGGGCACCGACCGGTATCTGATCCACAGCGTCATCACCTCGATCCTCACCGCCGACCGAGTCGAGGCTCTCCACGACCGCTACCGGGCTCTCGCGCGCGGTGAGAACAGTCGTGACGCACTCGCCGACACCGAGGAGCCCGCCGATGAGTGACTCGCGGGACCGGAGGCGATACCTCGGCCAGTTCCGGCTCGTCCGGCTCCAAGTGGTCAACTGGGGCACGTTCACCGGCTACAAGGACCTCCCGATCGACGAACGCGGCGTGCTGTTCACCGGGCCGTCCGGCTCGGGCAAGTCATCGCTGATGGATGCCCACTCGGTGGTGTTGCTGCCCACATCCGACCAGCGCTTCAACGCCTCCGCCGATCTGAGCGCACGCGGCGCGAAACAAGCCACCCGAAGCATCGCCGACTACGTGAGGGGCGCGTGGTCCGAGACCAACGACGAGCACGAACAGTCCCGGGTGCGGTACCTACGTGGTGGCAAGCCCACATGGTCGGCGATCGGTGCGGCCTACTCCGACGGACTCGGTTCCACCACCACGGCAGTGGTCGTGAAGTGGTTCACCGGGACGGAGAACGACACGTCCTCGCTGAAGACGCTGTACCGTCTACACGAGGGCCACTTCGACCTCACCGCGTTGGAAGAGTGGGCCAGGCGTGGATTCGACACCCGCTGGCTCAACGCGACACACCCGGCCGACACCCCTGACACCCAGAAGTCCTACCTCGATGCCCTCGCCAAACGCATCGGCCTCGGCATCTCGAAAACAGCGCGTTCGCTGCTGGGCAAGGCGAAGGCGATGAAGAACGTGGGCGATCTCAACTACTTCATCCGGCATGACATGCTGGATGAGCCCGATACGTTCGCGGCGGCACAGAAAATGCTCGACGCGTTCACCCCGCTCAACGAGGCCTACGAGATCGCGCGCCGTGCGAACGCCCAGGCGAAAGTATTGGCAAACGTTCCCGAGAACTGGGCGATCTATCAGGAATCGCAGCGCACTCGCGTACTCGCCGAAGCCCTCACGGGAGAACCGATGGAGCGATACCTGCGCGAACGTCACCTGAGGGTCGTCGAAGCGGAGATCGACCGGCTTGACCGCGCGATCACTGCAGGCGCCCGGGACCTCGAACAACACGAACATCAGGCGGAGCAAGCCGAAGCCGAATACCTTTCACTGGCCAGGCAGTTCGAAGACAGCAACCGGCTGATACGCGAACTCGACGCCGACTTAAGACAACGCCGCTCCGAACTCGCCTTCCGCGAACGCGCACACCAGGACTACAGCGCCTTGGTCGGCGCGCTCGGCAGGCAATGCCCGGAAGACGAGGCCGGGTTCACCTCTCTCCGCGACAAGCTGGCCGACATCGAAAGGGAAGCGCGGGCGCAGCAGAAGGAGATCGACGCGCGGAGACGTCCGGCGGCAGCGGCAGCGGAGCAAACACAGCGGCTCCACGACGACAGAGCAGCCGAACTGCAGGCCCTGCGGTCCTCACGGACCCTGATTCCCACCACGCAACTGCGCTCCAGGCAGCGCATCGCGGACGGCGCCGGGGTCCCGGTCACCGATCTACCGTATGCGGCGGAGCTGATCGACGTGATCGACGGTGAACAGCGATGGCGGCCTGCGGCGGAGAAGGTCCTCCGCAACTTCGGTCTGCGGCTGCTGGTTCCCGAACGTCACCACCGTGCCGTGCAGTCCTTCATCGACACCAACGACATGCGCGGCGTCGTCGAATACAGCATCGTTCCCGCACGATCGCATCGCCCCGCCCCGGCGGATCCGACCACGTTGGCGGGAAAACTCGACGTCGACACCGATCACCCCTGTGGGGCGTGGCTTCTGAGGCAGCTCACCTCACGGTTCGCCCACGTGTGCGTCGAAAGCGCCGACGAGCTCGGCAACCACTCCCTCGCGGTCACCGTGCGGGGCACGGTGAAGCGCCCCGGCAACCACTACCGCAAGGATGATCGGCCCGAACTCACCAATCCCGCCTCCTACATCCTCGGTGCGAACACGGAGGCCAAACTGGCCGCGCTGGAGGCCGAGGTCGCCGAACTCGCCGCCGCAGCACGTCGTGCCGCCGAGTTGGCCGACGAGCTGGACGCCCGCTATCTCGCGGTGTCGAAGACGATAGAGGCCGTCACGAAGCTCACCGGGTACCACAGCTGGGCGGAACTCGACCGCTCAAGCGCCTCGGAAGCCATCCGCCGGCTGGAACAGCGCATCACCGACCTCAAGAACGCCGACACCGACCTCCGCAGCCTGGAGCAGCAGCGGGATGAGGCGAAAAAACACTGGCAGGAATGCTCCGACACCTGCTCGACGCTGAGGACCGTGATCGCCGACGACCGGCGTCGCCGAGAGCGCCTCACCGAGGTCCTGGAGCGAGAGCGGTCCTGCCCACACTCGGTCGATGTCGATACCGACCGCGAATACCTGGACGCCGTGTTCGGCGACGTCGAGGTCGAGCTGACCCCCGACACTCTCCCCCAGGTACGCAGCGCGTTCCGGAAGGAACTCGAACGACGCCGCGATGCGGCGAATGCCCATCGCGACCTCGCCCATTCGCAACTGAAGACGGCCATCGACCAGTTCCTGGAACGGTGGGAGTCCTCGGCACCGGACAACAGCGGCGACGTGGACCGTTCCGGAGCGGACTTCGTCGCCCTGTACTCCGACATCACGCAACGACGTCTCCCCGACGCGATGACCCACTTCGAGCGGATGATCAGCCAGGACATGGTGCCGTCGATCAGCGTGCTCTACCACGCCGTGCAAGCGGCGACCACCGAGATCGAACGGCGCATCGCGATGGTCAACTCCGGGCTGCGCCGGGTGGAGTTCAACCCGGGGACCCACCTGCAAATCGCCTACAAGGCCAACCCCTCCCCCGATGTCCACGACTTCCGGCGCAGGGTGGACGCCCTGTTGCGGGGCGCGTCCCAAGCACTGCGCGACCCGACGAAGCTGCTCGCCCAGTTCCGCCAGATCCGCGACCTGATGAAACGTTTCACCGGAACCGGCGCCGAGGACATCAGGTGGCGCGCCAATGTGCTCGACGTCCGCACCGGCTACCAGTTCTATGGGCGTGAAGTGGACGCCGAGGGGGTGACCACGACGACGTACCGCAACACCGCGTCCAATTCGGGCGGGGAGCAGGAAAAACTCGTGGCCTTCTGCCTCGCCGCGGCACTCAGCTACAATCTCGCCGAATCGGGCTCCGACGGCAGGCCGCTGTTCGCACCGCTGATGTTGGACGAAGCGTTCAGCAAGTCCGACGAGACGTTCTCCCAGCAAGCGCTCGGGGCGTTCGACGAGTTCGGGTTCCAACTGATCATCGCGGCTCCGATCCGTATGTCCGGCATCCTGGAACCCTTCATCGGACAGGCGGTGCTGGTGGACAAGCGGGTGACCGACGACGGAGCCTTCTCCCACGCCGCGACGGCCACTTTCGGAGAGCTGTCGGCTCGGGGTGGTAATGCATCGTGGAGAAGCTCCCATGCTCCGGCCTGAGGACGTCATCGCCACATTGCGACGCCGGTTCGAAAACGGCTATCCGGACTGGGCGCGTGGCCGAGGCACATGGCCGATACGCCTCGGCCTGCGTCCCCCGACCACACAGCAACGGGCAGCGGATCCGGTGGCGTGTCACGCCTGGGCCGAGGAATGGCGCGCGTTCCCGGGGCCGGGTGTGGTCGAATACGTCGCGTTGCGGTTCCCCACCGGCACGCATTCCATGCCCAAGACACTGGTCGTGGACTCTCCCCACGCCGTGGCCACCGCGAACACGACCACCGAGGCAACCTGGCGACGGTGCGGACGGCGGCTCACGGCACTGCAACGGGAGTTTCCGCAGGCACGCTTCGACCGCATCATCCGCCGGATCACGGAGCTTTCCGAGGTCGAGTACGGAAGGCTCGTCGCGACGGTGCGCTGGTTGAGTGCCCATCCCGCATCGGGGATGTTGCTGCGCCAGTTGCCGATCGAGGGCATCGACACCAAATGGCTTGAACGGCACGCGGGTCTGGTGCTGCCCCTGCTCGGCGCACGTGAGATCGGTGCCGAGGACTCGCGGCGTTTGGGCCTGCACGAGCGGCTGGGCCTGCGCAGACCACCGGAGTTGGTGCAGGCCGCCGTGCTCGACCCTGTGCTACGTGACCGTGTGGGCGGCATGCGGCACTTCGCCGCCTCGGTCGACGACTTGAACCGGTGGACTCATCGACCCGATGTCGTGCTGATTTTGGAGAACACCGCGACCGCCTATGCGCTCACCGATGATCGACCTGGCGTGGTGGTGCTGCACGGCCAGGGATTCAGCGTCGCGCGATATTCCCGTATCGACTGGGTGCACACCGCTTCGAAAGTGTTCTACTGGGGTGACATCGACCTGCCGGGCCTGTACTTTCTCAACGATCTCCGCGCCGCTGGGGTGAGGGTCGACTCGCTTCTCATGGACGTCGCCACGCTGGAGGAGTTCCGGCATCTCGCTGTCGAAGGTTCCGCACCGCCCCGAACCGCACTGCCACATCTGACCGATACCGAGCGGCGACTCCACACGCTGCTCACCGACCACGCGGCCACCCACGGCGTCGGATTGCTGTTGGAGCAGGAACGCATTCCGTGGCCGCACGCCGATACGGTGCTGCGCTCCCGGATCAGGAACTCGCCGAACGCCACGTGACGGTCTCCGCCTCCGTTACATGGGCCTACCTCGCCGCACCAGCGTGAGAATCGCCGAAGCAGGACTGATCGGCGGGCGGATGTGGGGAACGGAAAAAAGGTCGAGGACCGGCGAAGCCCCATCTCGAAGCTCGTGACGCCGCTTGAGCTAGTGGCCCACCGGAGCGGTGTCGTTGTCGCGGAGGGTTTCGAAGGTGACCAGGACAGCGCCGACGAAGGCGATCGGCATGACGACGATGGCGGCGAGCGGAATCGCGCACAGCAAAGAAGCGGGTAGTCCCAGGCCGAGCGCCAGAGAACGCCGTTTGCTCAGCAGCGCGCGTCGTTGTTTGAGGTCCATCCCACGGCGGTAGAACGACACCGCGACCAGTTCGAGCGCGAGGAACCACGCGGTCACCAGCGCCATGAGCACCGGCACGACAGTCTGTCCGACCACGGGAATGAATCCCGCGATCAGCAGCGGCAACGTGAACAGCAGCGACCGCAGCATGAGCAGGACACCGTCTCGAAGCCCCACCCACAGCAACCACCACCACGACAACTCCACCTCGCTTGATGGACCGCCGAGATCGTCTTCCACCTTCTCCGCGATGTGCTCGTAGAACGGGCCGCCCACGGCCAACGTCAGCGCTGTGAAACCGGTGAGTCCGACCACCAACGCCGTACCGATCAGCGCGACACCCGCCGCGATCCGGATCGCCGTGCGCCAGCCTTCCGCCCAGTCGTCCGCGAACGGCGTGATCCACGCCGCGAGGTCGCCGCTCCAGTAGACCAGCGCGACCATTCCACCGGCCAACAGCAAAGTGGTCAGTAACGCCGGCAACATGCCGAGGAGCAACAATCGCGGCGACCGGAGCAGAATGCCCAGTCCACGCCCGAACAGCCGAACACCTCTGAAGAAGTCACGCACGGGTTACTTCTATCAGCGGACGTGATCAACTCCTCCGGCGGCCCGGGTTCGATGATCGATTCGGTGCGAGAAACACCGGAAGGCAGGGACAAGCGCTCACAAGTCCGACCGCACATGGGCGAAGGCCGAGCGCATCGAAGTGGTACCGACCTCTATACGCTCGGCCTTCCCGTATGTCGACGTGCGGTTCAGCGGGACTTGAGGTCCAGTATCTCCCGGGCCTCGTCGGGCGTCGCCACCCGCGACCCCAGATTGTGGATCAAGTCGACCGCGCGTGTGACCAGCTGTTCGTTGGTGGCCTTGACGCCTTTGGAGAGATAGAGGTTGTCCTCCAGGCCGACTCGGACGTGGCCGCCCAACAGCACCGACTGCGCCACCCACGGCATCTGCATCCTGCCGAGCGCAAACGCCGCCCACTGCGCCCCTTCGGGAAGCCGGTTGACCATCGCCTGCAGATGCAACGGGTCGGCCGGCGCGCCGTAGGGGATGTCCATGCACAGCTGGAACAACGGCGGCGGGTCGACGAGCCCTTCTTCGACGAGTTTGCTGGCGAACCACAGCTGCCCGGTGTCGAAGATCTCCATCTCGGGTTTGACGCCGAGTTCCTGGATCCGTCGCGCGCCCTTACGCAGCATGTCGGGGGTGCTGACGTAGATTTGGTTGCCCTCGCCGAAGTTCAGCGTGCCGCAGTCCAGCGTGCAGATGTCGGGGTCCAGCTCCTCGACGTGCGGCAGGCGCTCGTAGGCATTCACCAGGTCGGTGCCCTCGACCGGCTTCAGCGGATCCTCGTCGTCGATCACCAGGTCGCCGCCCATGCCCGCGGTCAGGTTGAGTACGACGTCGACGTCCGACGCGCGGATGCGCTCCACGGTCTCGCGGTACAGGTTCACGTCACGTGATCCCTGGCCGGTGTCCGGGTCGCGAACGTGGATGTGCACGACGGCGGCCCCTGCCCGCGCGGCGGCGATCGCCGAGTCGGCGATCTGCTCGGGCGTCACCGGGACGTGCTCGCTTTTGCCCACGGTGTCGCCCGCACCGGTGACGGCACACGTGATGATCACGTTCTCGTTCACGGTAACTCCTCTGTCGAAACGAAAGCCCGGTGCCTACGCCTGCTCGGGCAGTGGGCGCTTGAGCCAATCCCGGTAGAACGCCTCCAAATCGGGCAGGAAGTCGAACACGACCGGGAACCCCGGTGGAGCGGCCTCGACCTCCAACAACGTGTAGCAGCCGGGGCACATGAACTCGCGGAGCTCCATCCATTCCGGATCGCAGGCATAACGGCCCGGGTAGATCTCCTCGATGCTCTCCCGGTCACCGCGAACCCGTACCAGGGCGTTCAGCTTCCAGTTCTCTCGGTAGTCGCCGAACTCGTGCCCGCAGTCGCACTTGACGACCCGCCCGTGCGCGGCCTGCACGATGTAGAGGTGTTCCCCGATGGGAAGCAGGATCTGCTCGGACCACGGGACGCGTTCCTGCAGGATCTGCAGGTAGGTCTCGAACCGGTCGTCGTCCTTATACGAACTCATGATCGACTTGGTGGCCGGCCAGGGCAGTGTCCCGTCGATCAGATCCTGGATCGTTTTCTTGTCGTAGCTTGTCACCTGCTGGTCCAATCTGTGGGAAGGAACAGGGAGCCGGGGTGGTGTGCGGGAGTCGGCGTGCTCGCCGCACACCACCCGGATCAGCGGTTCAGCGCCCCTTCGGCGGTGTGAACTCGAAGTCGGAAGGCAAGTTCCAGAATTCACGGAATTCCTGGGTGAACCGGGCCGAGTTGGCCATGCTGTCGCGGTACATCTCCTGGACCTCGGGAGCGAAGTCCTGGGCGAGTACCCGCTCGCGGTCCTGTTCGACCCACTGCCGCACAGGCACCGCGTGTGTCCTGCGGTCCCGCTGGATCCGCTCGCGCCTGGCGATGGTGGCTTCCCGGTCGACGCGGCAGCCGTCGGAGTCCGACTCCACCACGACGCCGTACACGGCCTTGGCCGAGTCGGCGGTGACATAGCCGTTGGCGACATCACGAGCCACCGAATCCGGGTCACGCTCCAGCGGGTCACCGTAGCCGCCGCCACCGTTGTAGGAGTGGGCGAACAGGTCGCCTTCACGCAACGGTTCGGCGAGGTAGGGACCTTCGATGACCTTGACATCGCCGCCCGCGTACTTCTCGATGTCCGTCTCGTAGGGGTCCGTGCCGAGCGAGTGCGGCAGCCGGGCGCTCTTGCTCGTCAGCTCCTTCAGGTCGGTGTCGTGTGCCGCGTAGTGCAGCTGCACGGTCGGGGCGGGGTAGCCACCGCACATTCCGGCGTTGTCGAAAACGCGGCTGGAGTGTTCCGAGGTGGCGATGATCAGCTGCGGGGTCTTGTTCACCAGCCACAGCGACTCGAATCCCGCACCGCCACGGTACTTACCGAAGCCACCGGAGTTGGCGCTGATGGTGCGACCGAGGTAGAGCATGGGCATGTCCTGTTCCCAGATCTCCATGTTGCCCATGTCGGATTCCGGGTTCCAGCCCACGTAGGCGGTGTCCAGCCCGTCCTTGATACCCATCGCACCACTTCCGGCCGCGGCACATTCGAACAGCGCGATACCGAACCGGGTGCCGTACTGGCTCTGCCCGCCCATCTCGATCATCGGACTGTTCACCTGTCCGACGAACACTTCCTCCTTGTATCCGCGGCCGAGGAAACCTCGGCTCAGGAGTCGCTGGAAGACCCCGAAGGCGGGCAGAAGCAGCGCCCACGACGTAGCGGTGGCCAAGGACTCGTCCGTCGGATTCGTCCAGGTCCCCTCCGGCAGGTTCATGTCCGTAGCGAGCCACGCACCGTCGTTGACCTTGCCGTCGTAGTTCATGCTCTGCGTCAACGTGACGAAGAAGCCACCGTCCATTCCGGCCGGTGTGCAGTTCATCGAGTGGTAGCCCGAGGAGTTGGTGCCGTCGAAGTCCAGGTGGATCTTCCCTTCGGCGGAGATCTCCATCTCCATCGGGATCGCGTACAGCCAGTTCTTGTTGCCCATGGGCAACACACCCTGCTTGCCCTCGGTCACGTGCCCGAAGAACGTGTGCCCCCGATAGCGTCCCGGAACGGTCAACTGGCGCACACGTGCGAGCTGGGCCCGCCGTCCCTCCTCGATGAACTCCTTGGTCGCCCTCTTGTAGTAGTCCAGCCCGACCTGGTCGATCAGCTCCAGAAGCTGGTCTCGGACCTCGAGGCACGCCGCGACCTTGGCCTTCTCGTCGAGCACCCAGTAGATGGGCATGCGCAGGTTGCGTTCGAGGCGGATGAGGTAGTCACGACGCAGCTCGTCGTTCTCACCGACCTTCTCGGCGCAGACCATCAACCCCTCGGTGTAGCGCTCCTGAGCCAGCGCGACGTCGCCGCCGGGAGTGATCCCACCGACCTCCAGTTCGTGGCACACGGCGGCGGCCCAGCCGATCAACTCGTCGTCGTAGAAGATCGGGATCACGTCGATGACGTCGGGGGCTTGCACCGTGCCGATGAAGGCGTCGTTGTTGGCGAAGATGTCCCCCGGGCGGATTCCCGGCGCCTTCTCGTAGTCGTTCTGGATCATCCACTTGATGAACCGGCTCGCAGTGTGGACGTGCACCATGATGCCGGTGGACAAGGCGATCGCGTCGCCTTCCGGCGTGTAGAGCGCGACCACGCTCTCGCCCACCTCGCGGACACCGGGCGATGCGGAGATCCGTTTGGCCATCTCGCGAGCGGAGACGACCATCGACCGGAGCTTGATGTGCAAGCTCTCGTACTTCAGCGGGTCCTCGTCACGAAGATCCAATTTGTCCAGTCCGGCATAGTGGCCGGTCTCCTGGAACAGCCGGTCGCTGGCGAGAAGCTGGTCTTTCAGTGGGGTCGCGGTGGTCTCTGTCATCTGACTAGCGGACATGGAGCCATCCTTGTTCTGTCGAAAAGTCGGTACTCACGCGTGCTCGTAGTGCAGGATCGTCCACTCGTCGACCCACACCCGGTCGCCGGCGGGAATGACGAGAGTGGTCGCCGGATGCTCGATGACGGCGGGACCCTCGATCTCGTTCCCGGGGCGCAACAGGTCCATCTCCCACAGACGCGCCTCGTGCCATTCGCGGTTGTAGTACATGTTGCGGGTGCCCTTGAACGCCTCGCGGGACGCCTTCTTGCCTTCCAACGGCTGCCGCACCAACTTCGGCTTGATCTTGTCCACTTTGGCTATCAAGCCCAGCTCGGTGACGCTGTGTCCCGCTTCGCGGTAGTGCGCGACAGCGCGGTTGATGGAGGTGTAGAGCCGCTCGAACTCGCCGACGAGCATGTCCAGACCGGAGTCCGTGGACAGCTGCTGCAGAGGGATCGGCACCTCCACGTCCTCCAGCTGCCCGGTGTAACGCATCATGGCGAACATCTCCAGCTGCACGTCGGCGGGGTCATGGCCTTCCTCGGCCATTTCCCGACGCGCGGCGTCGGCGAGCGCTGCCCACACCGCGTCGATCTCCTCGATCACCTGCTTGCGGTGTTCGGCCGAGGCCTCCGGCGGGACTGTCAGCTGCACCGAGCGGCTGTAGCGGCGCAGGTAGTCGGCCGTGGTGCAGCCGAACGCCGAGAAGGCCGCCGCGAAGGGGAACGTGAGAATGTTCTTGAAGCCCAGTCCCCTGCTGTACTCGGCCATGTGCAGCGGGCCCGAGCCACCGTAGGCCATCAGCGAGTACTCGGACGGGTCGACGGCGCGGGCGGAGACCATCTGCCGGATGGCTTCCTTGGCGTCCATCTCCAGCAGGTTGGCCATGCCCTCAGCGGCTTCGTAGACGTCGATGTCGAGCGGGTCGGCCACCTTCTCCTGGAGCACGCGCTTGGCGCCCTCGATGTCGAGCTTCACCTTCCCGCCGAGGAAGTAGTCGGGGTTGAGCCGACCCATGATCGCGTCGCAGTCGCAGACCGTCGGCTCGGTGCCCCCCATCCCGAACGCCACCGGCCCCGGCGACGATCCCGCGCTTTCCGGGCCGAGGCTGATCTTCTTGGTGAGCGGGTCGACCTTGATGATGGTTCCCGCACCGGCCCCGATGGTGTCCATCGCGATGGTCGGCAGGTTCAGCTTGAACCGCGCGAGGGTGGGCTCGTTCTCGATCGGCACATTGCCGCGTGTGATGGCGCTGATGTCGAAACTGGTGCCACCCATGTCGGTGACGACCACCGAGTCCGCGCCGATCACGTCACCGATGTACTTGGCACCGAGGATCCCGCCGACGGGGCCGGAGATCATCGTTTCGTGCAGGCGCGGGTACCGCACGCCCGCCAGCCCTCCGTAGGACAGGACGGTCTGCACTCCGTAGCGGAAACCCTGCCCTTGCGCGGCTTCTTCCACACCGACGAGTTGCTCACGACTTTTGTCGGCAGCGTAGGCCTCGATGATGACGCTGTTCAATCGGGACTGCTCACGCACCACGGGACGTACCGCGGATGAGAGGTAAACGGGAATCTCGACACCGCGGTCGGCCAGCACCTTCTGCGCCACGTCCGCGATCTGGCGTTCGTGCTTGTCGTCCACATAGGAGAAGATGCAGCACACGCACAGAGCCTCGACATCCTGTTCGAGAAGCTCTTCGACCGCCTGCACAACCTCGTGCTCATAAACCGGGATGGTTTCGTTACCGAATTGGTCGATACGTTCGGTGATCCCGCGAATACGGTTGCGAGGAACGAGCGGCTCGGGGTGAGCGTGCGTCACAGCGTGCAGCCGGTCCGGGTACGAGTACTCCGCCCAGGCCTGCAACCCCCGGCCCATCAGTACGGCGTCCTCCATGCCGCGGGTCACCAGGAGCCCTACGCGGCGGCCAGTACGGGACAGCAGGGTGTTGAGCATTCCCGTCCCGGAGTACAGCACCACCGACAACTTCTCAAAAGTGTCCTCTGAGGACAGACCCCACTGCCGAGCCGCGTCGGCTGCGGACTCCAGAAAACCCTCCGACTCGTTACGCGGAGTCGTCGAGGCCTTGCCCACAGCAAAGCGTCCGTGCTCATCGACGAGGAGCGTGTCGGTCATCGTTCCGCCCGCGTCGATGCCGAGTACGAGAGGTTGAAACTCGTTCACCAGGCTTCCTTCCCTGCGTTCGCGCCACACCAGCGACCGCTACGCGTTGCGTAGCCAGGTGCGAGTGAAACTATGGAACGCGTACGACACTGCCGGATGTTCTACGCACAGTCAAGGCAAGTCGTGGTGTTTGACGGCTCACGTTATGCGTACGTAACAACGAAAAAGTCGCCGCAAAAGCGAAAGAGATCACCTTGCAGTTGACGGTTCGCGTAATTTTTGACAGGTTCGCTAACCATTGCGCAGGCAGAATCCCTGTTTGCCGTGTGCGCACAGTCGCGTACAGCGCGATGGCCATCCTCGGTGCTCAACTCAAGGATGTGATGCTTGTGAGTCAAGACGAGACAGTGTTGGCCGAACTCTCCGCGCTCGATACCGCACCCGTCGGCAAGGAGTTCAACCGAGCCGACTACGTACTTCTCCTTGTCCTCGGTGTCGTGATCCCTGCGGTTCTCTTGGCTTGGGGTTGGTTGTGACTTCTTCACAAACCAGAATTAAGATTCCGAAATCCAGCCTGCCGCTGCCGTTGAAGGAGCGGAACTGGAACGGGTTCGTCCTCGGCGCGGTCTGTACGACTGCGGGGATCGCCACCTGGTCCTTCGTCGTCGGTGGAACGTCCGCCAGCTACCTCGACGCCAAGATGGGTGTGGCGGCGATGTTGGCGGGAGGACTGATCGGACAGTTCCTTATCAGCCTCGCCACGATTCCCCCGAGCACGAAGTTCGGCATCGAGACGGTGATCTCCACCAAACCGCAGCTCGGCTCGCGCGGCAGTTATCTCGCGCTGTTCATGCAGTACTGCACCGCACTCGGCTGGAACTGCGTACTCATGCTCTTCTTCGGCCGGTCGGCTGCCTCCATTTTGGAGATTCTCGGGCTCATCAGCGCAGAAGCCAAAGCCGGATGGGCTACCGGAATCTCCGCCGCCGGTGTGGTATTAGTCTGGCTGATGGTGAGCCGCGGCGCGAACTCACTACAGAAAGTGGGTCCCGTCGTCGCTATCTCGATCTCGTTGATGGCCGTGTGGCTCCTGGTGCTGCTACTCCAGGACTACGGCATCTCCGAGATCTCGGCGGCAGAACCCCTCGCTCCGACGTCCGACGAGCTACTCAACTACACCTCGGTCGTCGAGTTGCTCATCGTGAGCACCTGGGGCTGGTGGTCCTACATGGGCGGAATGGTGCGCATGGTCGACAGCGCCCGCAAAGCCATACTTCCGTCCATGCTCGGCCTGGGTGTCGCCTGGGTCCTGGTCGCCGCTATCAGTCTGTATTCCACTTTGGTCACAGGAGAACCGGATCCGGCAGTGTGGGCTCCCATGATCGCCGGCGAGGTGGGTGGCATCGCCGTACTGCTCTTCATCGCGTTCGCCAACTTGGGCTCGACGCTGGTGGGAGCGTTCGTCGCATCGTTGGGTGTCTCTCAGATTCCCAAGGTGGGTGGCACACTGTCCTGGCGGGTCATCAGCGGGCTGGTGCTGTTGCCCATGCTGCTGGTCAGCCTGTTCTTCGCGGAGCCGTTCTCCAACAACGTCGACCAGTTCATGGCCTTCATCGGCCTGATGATCGCGCCGATGGTGGGCATCCAGATCGCCGACTGGCATGTGTTGCGGCGCGGCAAAACCCTTCGGGTTTCAGGGCTGTACCAGCAGAGTCAGGCGTCGTGCTATTGGTATCTCGGTGGCTTCAACCCCGCCGGGATCATCGCTTTGGCGCTGGGCAGCGTCACCTACCAGTTGCTGCTGGACCCGGTCACCTACGAGCCCCGATCGTCCCTGTTCAAGTACGTGACCGCGTCGCTGCCCGCGCTGGTCGTAGCGGCGGTGGTGTACTCGCTGCTGTCGATGCTGTGGCGAGGAAGACTGAACCCTGCGAGAGCGGACACCCAGCTGGACGAGACTCCGCGGTCCGGCTGATCAGCGATCGGTGAACCGAGTGGGCCTGCGGGCTGGGATCAAGCCTGCAGGCCCACCGTCCCGCCGCCGTTGAACGTCGGATAGACGTAGGAGACCTTGTGCATCTTGATTTCCTGGAACGTCTCGGCGTCGGTGATTCCGTCGACGGCCGGCAGCCGATCGGTCAGGATCTGCCACAAGTGGTCGTGATCACGGCACACCAGCTGAACGTAGAGATCCGCACGCCCGGTGCAGGAGGAAATATAGGTGATCTCTTCCCAGGGGGTCAGTTCGTCGATGACCGACTGCCGCTTGCCCACCTGCACTTTGATCAGGATGAACACCATCACGCTGTAGCCCAATTTAAATGGGTCGGCGATAGCGGCGATGGTCAGAATGCCCTCGCGTTGAAGACGGTTCGCGCGGCTACGCACCGTGCCTTCGGACACACCCAGCTCGCGGGCGATCTCCCGATACGAGGCGCGGCCGTTGAGCTGTAACATATTCAGGATCTTGTTATCCATCGCGTCCAATAGCGGCCGGGACGCCTGTAAACGACTCGCACTGGTCCGTCTCACAAACGGCATTTTACCTACCACCCTCGCTTGGGCGCGTCGGGGGACCCAGGCTCGTTCATCGGAAGAGGTGCCTGCATTCCATGCCTGAACTGCTCCGTTATCACGAGAAAGTCCGCGACGAATGGATCGACTACAACGGCCATCTCAGCGAGCCGTTCTACGTCATGGTTTTCGGATTCGCCACGACGAACTTGATGGACGAAGTAGGTCTCGACGAGCGGTATCGCGCCGAAACGAACGCTTCGCTGTACACCGTCGAAGCGCACGTGCGCTATTTGAAGGAAGTCGGCCCGAACGCCGACCTCCTGGTCACCACTTCGGTCGTGTCCATCGGCACGAAGAAACTGCGGCTCTGCCACGAGATGTACGTCGATGACGAACTGGTCGCCACCGAAGAACTTCTCGCGTTACACGTGAAAGACGGGGCCTCGTATCCGTTTCCCGAGGAGGTCGCGAAGCGGCTGCAGCAGTACGTGACTGCCGCACCCGACTACGCCGGGCGCTCCATCAGCGGCTGATACCGTCCTCGCCACGAAGCGGAGGGGAACACCACATCGGATATTCCCTCGGCTCACCCGGAACCCCGGTTACCGAGATGAGATCTTCGTGCGATCAGTCGCGTTGATGGTCGTTTTGCTCTCCGCGCTCACCGGATGCGGCTCGGTCGGGGAAAGCGGGTCGATGGAGTACGACGAGGAGTTCGCCGCACACCTGCGTGAGCTGTGCGACGGCAGGCAGAGCAGACCGCTGAAGGATCTGGTGCCAGGGGACTGGACCACCGTGCACATCATTCTCGGCCCGCACACCGAGGAGTGGGTCGAGCGCGAGATCGGCGCACCGCTACCGGAACCGAAGTACGGGTTCGACACCGAGGGCAACGTCCTCGTGTTCATGCGCGGCCAGGACGTCGTTCGGATGAAGGGCACCACCGGCCGACTACTGGGAGAGGACTACTTCTCGTCGGAAATCGTGCTGCGAGGCACGAGCACCACCATCGAGATCGACGATCCGACACCACCGCAGCCGGACTGAATCCCCCTTACAGAATGTGCTACCTCGATCGACGACGAGTACGACGAGAGCCCCCGGATGGCTGACGCCCGGGGGCTTCTCCACATCGACGCTCGAAAGGCCCCGCACCCCGGAAGCATCTGGTTGCCGGTGTCCCTTGGTCGAAGCTCTGTCAGAGGTCGATTTCGGCCGCCCTCCGATGTCTTCAGCCGCGACGACTACGACGCGGGCTGGGACGAATCACCATCGTCTGCCGGGCGAACGACATCATCGCGAGTGATGCGCTTTGTGATCGGGATGAAGGTGTGGGAGATCCGGTCGGGGTCCATCGCCGGACTCACGAACATCCCCACGGCTCGGGCCTCGTCGAGTGCTGAGAGCGCCTCCTCCAGCGGGCCCTCGATCTCGTAGAGGGCGATGTACCGGTAAGCCGGTTCCGGATTACCTTCGCGCTGGTAGTCGGCCAGCCGGAAACGCTGCGCCGAAACAAAGCCGGGAACGGCCACGACATCGTGCAGGTGCTGGTTCGTGTACCAGTCGTTGTATTCGTCCTCTCGCCCCGGGAGCGGGTCGGACTGCACGAGGAACAAGTAGTTCATGCCAATCAACTCCTACCGGAATGTCAGGCCAATGGAATCATTGTGGATGAAAACGATGAAAGCCGATTCCGCGAGGAGGCCTTTCAGTCCCATGAGGGTTCGATCGGTCTACACCGACTAGCCTGAGGCGGATACATCGAGTGCGAATTCCTCAGTGATCCGATACCTGAACTCCATTCAGGAATCGGGGCCGCCGACACAACGGTGTGAGGTCAGAACGAGCCCACCGAATTCGCCGACACGCCCCCACATCGAAAAGGGCTCCCCTGAGCGAGACCCCTTCGCCGGAAACCGAGCATCAGCGCAGAGGCTCGACCCATGCCCTCCCACCAGCCCCCTTCGGCACAACCTACCGAACGATCGTTCTGTCCACTGTCGCGCAAGCTTCTCTCGTGCGCATCGAGTTGTCAAGGTCACATGGCGGCTTTCTTCTCGACACCCGTCGGACGAGCCGCGCCCGGAGGGTGGGATAAGCGCATTCACCGGGAATCCGCTGGTGGCAGCAGTGACAGCAAGGCGCTGACCTTCGGCGGCCTGCCGCATCCCACCCGGCGACAGGGCCCCGCGCCCACAGGCACCCATCGCCGAAGTCCGGCGCGAGGCACATCGGAACGAAGGCGGCGCGGAGCCCCCTCCATCGCCGATGGTGGGACGTTTCGCGACCCTCGGCAGGCTCACCTCAGGTCCGGCCCGCTCCACATCCCCGCGCAGGTCCGTTCCGGCGAGGCCGTCTCCACGGAAAAAACGATGTCGGGCCATGTTCCCACCTCGACATGCGGGACACCGTCATCGGTGATTCCATAGAGCACCGAAACCGAATCGGCCCCACGGGCCAGCATCTACTCAACGAAGATCCCGCTCGGACCCGGCCGCCGCAGCGATTCATCCCATTCGTGAGCCACGCACGTTCTCACCCACCGCCCGGCGGGTAAATGCGCTCTTTCGCACGCTGCGTCGAGACAGAGTCACGAATAAACTCCGAAAACACTCGACTTATGACTCGACAACGAACCGGGTAAGGAATGAACGCAGCCAACCGAAGAATGAAACGTTCCGCTGTTGCGTTACTCGCAACGGCCACCATGGTCCTGACTCTGGGAATGACCGGCACCACGTCCGCGACAGCCGATCAGCCGCTCGACTGGACATATCAGGTGACCGGCCTCGACGAACCGGTCGACATCATCGTGGACGAGTGGGGCGTACCGCACATCTACGCCGGTGAACATTACGACACCTTCTTCGCGCAGGGGTTCAACGCCGCCCGCGACCGACTGTGGCAGATCGACCTGTGGCGTAAGCGAGGACTCGGTCGGCTCTCCGAGGCACTCGGTCCGGAGTACGTCGAACAGGACCGCGCGAACCGCATGTTCTCCTACCGGGGAGACATGGAACAGGAATGGTCTTCCTACGGTGACGACGCGAAACATATCGCGGAGTCCTACACCTCCGGCATCAACGCCTACGTCGAGCTCGCTCGGGACAACCGGGATCTCCTGCCGTGGGAATTCGAGTTCCTGGGATACGAGCCGGACCTGTGGAAACCCGAGGACGTTGTACGGCTACGGACCCATGCGATCGCCGGAAACCTCACCAGTGAGGTGGAGCGCGCGTACTTCGTAAAGGACTTCGGCTTTCAGTACGAGGACATTCGCAGCCCACTCGACGCGGGATGGCGGACCGAAGTACCGGAAGGGCTCGATCTGAGTGTGCTCCCGGACACCCCCGACGACCTGCTACGGGTCTACGACTTGGCGACCGGCCCGGTCGAGTTCGACGCGGACACGCTGTCCGTCGAGTTTGGGGAGGCCGAGATCGACGGACGTCCGGTCACCGCTGCGACAGTCCACGAGGCAACCGAGAACGCGGCTGGTCGACTGCCCGACGACACGGAGGACGACCGAAAGGAAGGGTCCAACACGTTCGTGGTCTCACCGGGGCGGACCGCCACCGAAGGGCCGCTGATCGCCAGCGATCCGCACCGAGACCAGGGCGTCCCTTCGCTGCGGTACATCACACACCTCAACGGACCGGGCATCGATGTGATCGGTGCGGGAGAGCCGGGCCTGCCCGGGGTCTCGCTCGGCCACAACGAGAGCATCGCCTTCGGACTGACGATCTACGACATCGACCAAGAGGACCTCTACGTCTACGAGACCAACCCGAAGAACCCGAACGAGTACCGCTACCGGGGTCGCTGGGTACCGATGGACGTGGAGACCGCTGAGATCCCGGTACGGGGCAGTGCTTCCGAAACGGTCGAGATGAAGTTCACCGAACACGGCCCCGTCATCTACGAGGACGAGGAGAACAACGTCGCATTCGGTGTCCGAACGGTATGGAGCGAACCGGGTACCAGTGCCTATTTCGGAAGCGTGGAATACATGCGCGCCCAGGACTGGGACGGGTTCCTCGGGGCGATGGACCGTTGGGGCACCCCCGGGGAGAATCAACAGTACGCCGACGCCGAGGGAAACATCGGTTGGAAGCCGGCCGGTCGAACGCCGGTTCGCCCCAACTGGGACGGTCTGCTGCCCGTTCCCGGAGACGGTAGCTACGAGTGGGACGGCTTCTACGACATGGACGAACTGCCGGTCAGCTACAACCCGGAACGAGGCTGGTCACAGACCAACAACGAGACGCGGCTGTTCGACGAGCACGAAACCGGGCCGCTCCCGGAGTACGTCGAGCGCAAGATCGGTTTCGAGGCAGCGGAACCTTGGCGTGCGATACGCACCAGAGAGGTCCTGGCCGAGATGGACGACGCGACCATCGACAGCATGCTCGCTTTGCAGACCGACCACCTGTCCGTCCCGGGAAGGCTGATCACGGCGGAGCTCGACGACATCACCTCTGCCGACCCGGCCGTCGACCGTGCGCTTGAACTGCTGCGGGACTGGGACCATGTGATGGACCTCGATTCGGCGGGCGCCGCCCTGTTCGACGTCTGGACCGACATCCACGGAGCCCCCGGCACCGGAGACGGCTTCCTCGGCCGAGCCCTGTTGGAAGCCGCGGTCGAGGACCCGGCCGCGGTCGAACGGATCGGTGAGCCGGACCAAAGAGCGTTGGTCGACATGATCGAGAATCCGGAGGACTGGTTCACCGGCGACGCCATCTCGGTGCGCGACGAGGCGATCACGTCGAGTCTCGCGGCGGCGGTCGCGAAGTTGACCGCGGACCAGGGCGCGGACCCGCAAGGGTGGCGCTACGGCTTCTACAACAAACAGGAACTCATCCACCCGCTCTCCGAACTGGTGGATCCGCACACTCGTCGGGCTATCGACATCGAAGCCGAGGAACGGGAACCGGTGAACAACACGGTCGGAGACCTCGGCGCTTCCTGGCGGTACATCGCCGAGCCGGGTGACTGGGATACCGCGGTGGCGATGAACAACCCGGGCCAGTCGGGTGATCCGGAAAGCCCCTTCTACGAGAACCTGTTCGTTCCGTGGACGAAGGGTGAGACGTTCCCGTTGCTGTTCGACAGGGCGGACGTGATCGAGAACGCCGCGTTGAGCATCCGTCTCGAACCGGCCGGCTGAGACGTTCGCACAAGCTGCGCTGCCGTGGGTACTTTCGGTGAGTCCACCGCCGAAAGCACCCACGGCGACCTCCACGCCGAAGACGAAGTTCGTCCAAGGAGGCGGGCTGCCGACCACGGACCCATAATCGAAGTCCGCGCACGACTTTCGATTATCGAAATCACCACAGTCGAAGTATGATTCGAGATTTCCGCACCCGTCCGTGACCCGAAAGCGAGATGGCGTGTACAGCCAACAGATTCGAGGAGTGAACCACACATTTCCCACCCTGATCGAAGTGCTGGCGAAGGCCTCGCCTCCACGGTCGGGTGATGAACTCGCCGGGTGTGCCGCGGAATCGGATCGCGAGCGTGCTGCCGCGCAATGGGTGCTCGCCGACATCCCGTTGACCGATTTCCTAAACGACGTCCCGATCCCCTACGAAGAGGACGAGATCACCCGACCGATCATCGACGGTCACGATGCGGCGGCGTTCGAGCCCGTGTCACACCTGACCGTCGGAGGGTTGCGGGACTGGCTGCTCGACACCGCGGCACGCGACGACGGAGACACGGAACTGTCGGCACTCGCACCCGGCCTGACACCGGAGATGGTGGCCGCGGTCTCCAAGCTGATGCGCAACCAAGACCTCATCGCAGTCTCCCACGCCGTCGCCCACACGTCGGCTTTCCGCACCACCATCGGCCTGCCCGGCCGACTGAGCACCCGGCTGCAACCCAACCACCCGACCGACGACCCACGCGGTGTCGCCGCCGCCGTCCTCGACGGTCTGCTCTTGGGCTGCGGTGATGCCGTCATCGGCGTCAACCCGGTCAGTGACTCCCCCCCCCGACACACGGCCGACCTACTGCACCTACTCGACGAGATCCGTGAGCGGTACCGGATCCCGACGCGGTCCCGCTGCGCAGAGTGCTCGAGTTCCGAGCCGACCACGCCGATGCGCGAGACGCCATCCACCAGACCGTCGACCTCTCCGCGCTGTGCGCCGACGTGGCCGCGACAGGTGTGGGAACGCCGACCGTGTTGCACAGCCGGGTATGGGATAGGCAGGAGTACCTGCGTCGTCCCGACCTGGGACGTCTTCCCTCCTCACTCGATTCACTGACCCCCAGCGGGGCCGATGTGGGGATCGTGCTCGCCGACGGACTGTCCCCACGGGCATTGGCGGTCCACGGAGCGCTGTTGCTGTCCGCCCTGGTGAACGAACTGGGTTCGAGGTACTCGATCGCCGCTCCTGTCATCGCCACGCAGGCCAGGGTGGCGATCGGCGACCACATCGGCGCTGCACTCGAGGTGGGGACAGTACTCGTCGTGATCGGCGAGCGGCCCGGTTTGTCCGTCGCCGACAGCCTCGGCATCTACCTGACCCACCGCCCACGCCCGGGCCGAACCGACGGGGAACGCAACTGCGTGTCGAACATTCACCCTCCGGACGGCCTCGGCTACGAGCAAGCCGCCGCAACCGTCCTGCGGCTGGTCACCGGTGCCCGTGAACTCGGCCGTTCCGGAGTGGCGTTGAAGGACACCGGTACCGACCGCACGCTCCCCGAAGACCCCACGAGCACGCGGCCACTGTGGGAAACCATCGAAGCGTCACCGGACGGCGACACACCGACCGACGAGTGAGCGACATCGCTCACTCATGCCTGTTCATCGCCGCTGATCCGAGTGCGAGCACGCCGCACACGCCGAAGATCACGGTAAGCATGACGGGGCCATCGTTGAACACGTTCCACACCACGACAGCGATGGCGATGAAGGCCATCACGAAGTTACGAATCTGTAGGGCATTCGGCTTCGCCATGCCACCAGCCTCCCATGCCACCTCGGACGCTCGGCCAGCAGCAGTGGCTCTGGAAGCCGACGAACAGGGGGTTTTCCGTCGTAACCCCCTACCTCTCCTCGAGTCTCTTCGGAGCCCTCTTCCTTCAGGTCAGCCACGAGTGGCCCACGAAGCTCTCGGTACCGCGCGGCAGGCGAACGTCCTCACCGTCGACGAGTCGGCGACACAGTTCCCGCAGCTCGACGTGGTTGAAAGGTAGGCTCCTTCCGCTCATAGCCGAGCCCTCCGGGTACCAATGGGCGTTCCAACCCTTCCCTCGCAGCATGACGAACGGACCACCGACAACGGCGCCGATCGTCTCGTCGATCGATTCGAGGAAGTTGGCCGAACCGAAATCGCAGGCGTCGCAGCCACAGTCTGGCACTCTCTCCACCTCGAAGTCGGGTCGCACGACACTGATCCGCAGGGACGGCACGGTCGGCTCGTCGTCGCTCGCGTTCTGTTCGAGCAACAGCAGCGGCAGCGTTCCGGGTGTGCTCGAGGTGATTCGGAAGCCACGGTCGAAGCGATCCCTGTCCTGCCGTCCAGCGGCCGTGGGCGTGAAACGCTCCAGCTCCACGCCTGGGACCTCGCTCAGCTTCTCGGCCCAGACACGGGCTCGAGCGTGCACGATGTCGTACCGACCTGGTTCGGTGACACGGGAATACTCCTCGTCTCGTGGCGAGGCCATGTCCGGGTGGGGGTCGGGCCACGAAGGCATCCTCAGGCGTTCGTAGCTGTGCTCCACCCGTGTCCGAAGCTCGTCGATCGTCGGCATGCCCGCGACCCTAGGTTTCGACGCCCGAGCACGGCATCCGAATAACGACGGACAGTGACCGCTCCCGCTCGACGTTACGCCCCGGTAGGCCCTTGGCGACCGCCACGCCGTCCTGCGGTGTCACCACGGTCTTCCCGGGTATTCGCCTGACAAACCCACGTAGCGAAGCACACGTCCGAGGCTCCGACGGCCCGTCCTCGGCTTCGGCGTGCGTTCTTCCGATCGAAAAAGGGAGCGGTCATAGTGGGGGCGGGTGAGGCAGGACAGCGCGCTGACACGGGGATTCTCGTCCGGAACGCGCGGATCTTCGACGGGCTCAGCGACGAGGTCCGCCCTGGGCACGTGCGGATCGACGGCCGGAAGATCGCGCACGTCGGCGCCGACGAACCACCTTCGTCCACCGATTCCGGCCACATCGTGATCGACGCCGACGGTCGCACACTGATTCCCGGCCTCAGTGATGCCCATGCCCATGTCATGCTGACCGGCGCCTCCCCCACCACGCTGCTGGCCAGCGGTGCCGGGTTGAGTTATCTCACCGGCGCGGCCGAGGCCGAGGCGATGCTGCTGCGCGGGTTCACCACCATCCGAGACATGGCCGGTGACACCGGCGACCTCAAACGGCTGATCGACGCCGGCCTCCTACCGGGCCCTCGGATCTATCCCAGCCAGGCGGGGATCTCCCAGACCGCCGGGCACGGGGACTTCGGCATGATCTACGAATCGCCCACCGCGCTCGGTGGAACTCCCTCCCGCGCCGAGGAACTGGGGGTCATGCGGGTCGCGAACGGACGTCCACAAGTCCTGGCCGCGGTGCGGGAACAGCTCAAAAAAGGAGCTTCCCAGATCAAACTGATGGCGGGCGGCGGTGCGGCCTCGGCCTACGACCCATTGGACGTATTGCAGTTCACCGCCGACGAGATGCGCGCTGCGGTGGAGGCGGCCACCGACTGGGGAACCTACGTGACCGTGCACGTCTACACCGGCCCCGGCATCCGCCGGGCGGTCGAAGCCGGTGTCGCGGTGATCGAACACGGGCAATTGGCCGACGAGGACGACATCAAACGCATGGCCGACAACGGTGTCTGGTTGAGCACCCAGCCGTTCGTCGAAAACGACCACACGTATGCCAACCCGGTCTCGGCCGAGAAGAACCGTCGGATCTGCACCGGCGTGGAACGAACCTTCGCGTGGGCGCTCGAACACGGGGTCGACATCGCCTTCGGCACGGACCTGCTGCTGGACCCGGGCAAGAGCGGTAAACAAAGTGAGATGCTGACCCGGCTGGCCTCGCTCTGCGGCAGTTCACTGGCCGGACTGAAGATCGCCACCTCCGGCAACGCCGAACTGTTCCGCCTGTCCGGGAACCGCGACCCCTACCAATCCCCCACCGCGGCGGAGAGCGACGGTGCCGCCCGCACCCCGCACCACAACCACCTGGGAGTCATCGCGGAAGGAGCCTGGGCGGACATGTTGCTGATCGACGGCGACCCCACGCGGGATCTCAGCCTCCTCGGCGATCCCGACACCAACCTGCGACTGATCATCAAGGACGGCCGGATCCACAAGAACACACTGTGACCGCCCGAGTCGGTCGCAGTGCATGGCCCCCGAGACGACGGGTGAAGAAAGCGCCGAGAAAGGCCCACCGAAAAGACAATGATGAAGCGCTTCAGATTCTCCGGCGGTGATGCCTCCACCGCGATACGCGTGGTCACCATCGTGGTCATCGTGCTCGGCGCCATCGTGACCGGATCGGTGTCCCTCATCCTCGAGGACATTCTGCCGAAGTCGGACCCGCAAGAGGCGATCGTCGCGTCGCGGTGGGTCTTCCTCGGCAGTTCCGTGTTGCTGGTCGCGTTCGCGGTCTGGCTACGTTACGAGGTTCGGAGCTTTTCCGGGACTCTGTTCAGCCTGCAGGTCCTCGATGAGGGCGTGACGGACCGGCTGAACGAAGGGGGGATGGATTTCCGTCTGGCCGCCGATCGCCGGTACATGTATCTCCGCAGCATTCACCGCTGGGTGGACTACGAGTACTCGGTCCATCACGGTGTCCTCGACCTCCACGAACTCTCCCACGAGATCGGCGTAGCGTTGGAGGAGTTGCTGAACACGGCACCGGACGAAGGCAAGAAGACGGTCGCCCCCAACATGCCCTGGCCGATGTCGATGGCCGTCGGCGCATATCTGCCGGCCAGGCATTCCGATATCCACATACTCGAACTGCCCCGACAGGAAGACGACAAGGAACACGAGTTCCCGCTCCGTCCCGCCGCTCCGGGGAACACCGTGCCGAGTGCCAGAAAGATCCATCGACTCCCTCAGCCGACCGGGCATCGCGTCGGTGCGCTGGTGACACTCGACACCGAAGCCGGCCGGGACGACATAGAACGACTCCGGAGTTTCGGCGCCTCCACGGTGTACACCGTGAACATCCCGTTGAACACCGTCCGGGAAGGACCGCCTTCCCGCTACGAGGAACCCGAGCTGGAGTCCTGTGGGCACAGGATCGCCGAGGAACTGACCTCGATCAGAAGAGAACACCCGGACGACGAACTCGTCGTCGCGGCCGAGCTCTCCTCGGCGGTGGCCCTGTCCGTCGGGTGGCACCTGACCCAGCACACGTGCCACCTGTACCGGAACACATACCTGTTGTATTTCGACGGTGAGAGGTTCGTTCCGATGCGGGTGCGTCCCTCACAGCCACGGCACTTCGACTCATGAGCGGGTGAGGACGGTATTCACCCGGTACGCCGGTTGGGGACGAGTGTTGATCGGCGGCGTTGGATAATGCCGTGTCAGCGGATCTTCCATGTCCGCGCTGTGCGACGGGCCGGTCGGCGAAGAAGGGGACGAATCATGGCGGGTAACACTCTCGGCGGCACGTTCACGATGGCCGAAGGGCTCACCGTCAACAGGATGGGATACGGCGCGATGCAATTGGCCGGGCCGGGGGTGTTCGGACCGCCGAAGGACCGCGACGAGGCGATCGCCGTACTGCGCACCGCTGTCGAGCTCGGGGTCGACCACATCGACACGGCCGACTTCTACGGGCCACACGTGACCAACGAACTGATCCGAGAAGCGTTGTCGCCCTACGGCGAGGACGTGCACATCGTCACCAAGGTCGGTGCGGTACGGGACGAGCACGGCGGATGGCCGCACGCGCGTTCGCCCGAGCAGTTGCGGCAGCAGGTGGAGTCGAACCTGCGTACGCTCGGCGTGGACGTACTCGACGTCGTCAACCTGCGGGTCGGTGGTGGTCCCGACGGGCATTCGCCGGTGCCCGGTTCGCTCGCCGAACCGTTCGGCGCTCTCGCCGAGATGCGCGAACAGGGGTTGATCAAGCACCTCGGCGTCAGTGTGGTCGACGAGGAGCAGGTGCGCGAGGCGCAGTCGATCGCGCCGGTGGTGACCGTGCAGAACTGGTACAACATCGCGCATCGTGGTGACGAACCGCTCATCGCCTGGCTTGCGGAGCAAGGTATCTCCTATGTGCCGTTCTGGCCGTTGGGTGGGTTCAACCCGATCCAGTCCGACACTTTGGACACCGTGGCGAAGGAACTGGGCACGTTGCCGCAGGCGGTGGCTCTGGCGTGGCTGTTGCGGCAGTCGCCGAACATCCTGCTGATCCCCGGCACCTCGTCGGTGGCGCACCTGCGGGAGAACGTCGCGGCGGCCTCGCTGGAACTGCCCGAGGACGCGCTCGCGACGCTGGACGGCATCGGCGCCTGAACGCGCCGGCAAGGTAGGCCCAGCCCGCGTCGACGTACGGGCCGGGCTCTACCGTCCTACCGTCCTACCACTGCCGCCGCTCGTCGGCCCCTATCCGGTGGGAAGGAACCGGCGAGCTCCGGCTCCCCCGGGCGGTCCTCAGTCGAAAGTCTCGTCAAGAGCATGGATCAGATCGGCGAGAAGGTCGTCGGTGTCCTCGATACCGACCGAGAACCGCAGGTGTCCCCACTTCCGGAACGGCTCCGGATAGTGCACGACCCGAGGTCCTTGCGTGCCGACGTGCACGATGAGGGATTCGTCATGCCCCAGCGACACCGCCGAGGTGATGACCCGTAGGTTGGCGACGAAACGGTTCTGCGTGTCGGGGTCACCGTTGACGGCGAAGGCCATCATCGCCCCGTATCCCCGGCCGCCGAACTGCCGAGTGGCCAACTCGTGCTGCGGGTGGCTGGACAGGCCCGGATAGGCCACATAGGCGATGCGGGGGTCCTGTTCCAACCGCTCGGCGATCCGCGCGGCCGAGGTGATCTGCTGACGCAACCGGAGCGGCAGCGTCACCGAACCACGTGTGATCAACCAGGCGTTGAACGGCGAGATCACCCCGCCCACATCGACCATCGCCTCACTTTTGACCGGTTCGAGCAGCTCGGCCGAGCCGATCACCGCGCCCCCATCGCGTCACCGTGCCCGTTGATGTACTTCGTCAACGAGTGCACGACCAGGTCCGCGCCGTCCTCGAGCGGCCGATACAGCGGCGGTGGCGTGAACGTGGAGTCGACGACCAAAAGCGCTCCCGCGTCGTGTGCGATCGAAGCCACCGCGGCGATGTCGGTGACCTTGGTGGTCGGGTTGGCGATGGTCTCGACGTGCACGATCCGCGTGTTGGGTCGGATCGCCGCTCGCACGGCGTCGAGGTCCATCATGTCGACGAAGGTGGCCTCGATGCCGTAGCGGTCGGGCAGCAATTCGGCGAACAACCGCCAGGTCGCTTCGTAGGTGACGTCGGCGACGACCACGTGAGCGCCGGTGCGCAGGTGGCTGAAGAACACCGCGTGTAGTGCCGCGACCCCGGACGCCAGCACGACGGCGTCCTCGCCACCCTCCAGCGCCGCCAGCTTGCGTTGCAGACCGAGCTGGTTGGCTCCCGAGTTCCGGTTGTAGAGCGGCACGTCGGTCCCCGACCAGCTCAGCTGGGACGGGTCCTCGGGCAACGCGTAGGAGTTGGCCATGATGATCGGGGTGCGGATCGCCCCCGAACCGGCGTCGATCTCGTTGCCCGCGTGGACGGCGTTGGTCGGAAACGACAGTGTGTCGGGCAGACTTTTGTCCGGGCGGGTTGTCATGGGTCCGATTCTCCGACCGGAACGCCACCGGCAGCAGGTCGTACCACTCTCTGGAACGCCGATCGCGCAGCGTGCAGCGGCGCGGGCCGTCAGGGGCGGTCGAGCCATGTGGCGGACGACGGCGGTAGTGCTCGTCGCGGGCTCGGCCTGGGAGAACAGTGTGTCGGGCGGACATGGTGCTTCTCACGCTCATCTCGCCGCGATGAGGGCTTGCGGAGCGGCTTGCTTGATGCGGGTACGCAGC
The DNA here is from genome assembly GCF_027317685.1 of Saccharomonospora sp. Classification (NCBI taxonomy): domain Bacteria; kingdom Bacillati; phylum Actinomycetota; class Actinomycetes; order Pseudonocardiales; family Pseudonocardiaceae; genus Saccharomonospora; species Saccharomonospora sp. Next base: position 13,219 of record NZ_DAHVQP010000031.1, on the reverse strand, counting down.
CAAGACAGTTGGCGCGCGGTTTCGGGTTCGCAGGAGCGGACGATGTCGAGCAGTTCGCGATCGCGTAACCCCAGGGCGGCCTGTCCCACGACGGTCCAGGTGACGTCGGTGAGGCTGGCCAACGTGTAAAGATCCTGCAGATCGCGCAACAATCCGACGGGTCCGCTGCGCGTGGAGTCCAAGCCGGCGGCGTGCAGGCGTTCGGGTTCGGGTTCGCAGTGCTCGCCGTAACGTGCCACCACCGGGGCCAGGGCATCGGCCTGTCGGTCGACCCGTCCGGCGAGGAACTGGCAGGTACTCCGCACGTCGGGCTCATGGCCGTGCCCGTGCCCGACCTGGCGGAAGGCGTCGGCGAGGGACGTCAAAGACGTGTGCAACAGTCCCAGGTAAGTGGCCAGATGCATGTTCCCTACCCCTTCGCCTCCGACGCGGTGTGCGGCACGTTCGCCGTCCTCTCCGGTGTCGGAGGCGGTGCGGGCGGCTCCGTGGGAGCGAGGGCTTCCCGCACGTCGTCGTCGCCCGCTGTCGTGGGGACACCCTCGGGGTCGTGCGGTGCCGACGCCGTGGTGGTGGGCGCGGGAGCAGGCCGTTCCCCGGCGGCGAGCTTGGTCACGCGCACAGCGCCGACCTTGTACAGCGGCTGCTTGGACACCGGGTCCCACGCGGTGAGGGTCAGTTCGTTGGCCGCACGTTCATGCCCGTCGGCTCCGCTGTCCCAGTAGCCGTAGTGGAACGGCACGAACACCACGCCGTCCCGGCCACGGCCGACGCGCACCGGCGCCTCGACACGGCCGCGGGGCGACTCGACACGAACCAGGTCCCCCTCGGAGACCTCCAACATGGCGGCGTCGTGCGCGGACAACTCCACCCAGGGCTCGGGCGCCGCGCGCCGCAGCTGTCGGGACCGGCCGGTCTTGGTGCGGGTGTGGAAGTGGTAGACGGTGCGCCCGGTGGTGCAGACGAACGGGAACTCCTCGTCGGGCTCTTCCGGAGGAGCCACGTACTCGGCCGCTTTGAGCAACGCTCGGCCGTCGGGACGCATCGCCTCGTACTGCTCCGGCGAGACGAAGCCACCGGTGAGCAGGTCCCGGCCGTAGCTTTCGCACACATCGGGATGGGTGGGGAAAACCCCGTCGGCGTAGAGCCGGTCGCATCCGTCGGGATGCTCATCGTCACACGGCCACGGGATGCCGCTGTGGCCGCGCAGCTTGTCGTAGGAGAGGGCGGTGTAGTCGCACAACCGGCCGCGACTGCACTCCTTCCACGCCTCGAAGACCTCTTCGGGGTCCCGCCACGGGATCAACGGTGCTCCGTCCCGGTCGCGGAAGTCCATGCGGCGGGCGTAGTCCAAAAAGATCTCCAGGTCGGAACGGGCCTCACCGGGTGGCTCCACCGCCTTGTCCGACAGGTGCACGGTGCGGTTGGCGTTGGTGAACGTGCCCTGCTTCTCCCCCCACAGCGCGGCGGGCAGCACCACATCGGCGTACTGCGCGGTCTCGGTTCGGAATCCGTCCTGCACGACGACGAACAGGTCCTCCTTGGCGAGGATGTCGCGGATGCGTGGGAGTTCGGGCAGCGACACCGCGGGATTGGTCGCGGATATCCACAGGAACCGGATCGAGCCCTGCTCGGCGTAACGCCAGATCTGCATGGCATGAGTGGGCGGTGACCAGTGCGGGATGGCCAACGAGTCCACGTTCCACAGCTCGGCGAGCTGCTGGACGTGTTCGGGATTGTCCCAGTTACGGAACCCGGGAAGGTCGCCGTCAGCGCCGGTCTCACGGGTGTTCTGAGCGGTGGGCTGCCCGTTCATCTGCAGGACGCCGCAGCCCGGTTTCCCGATCAGCCCGCGCAACAGGTGCAGGTTGTTGACCTGACAGGACGCCGCGGTGGCCTGGTGTGATTGGTAGAAACCCTGCAACACGGTGGACGACACCCGATCGGACGTGCCGAACACCTCGGCCGCACGCCGCAGCTCGTCCGGGTCGATCCGGCAGATCGCGGCCACCCGCTCCGGGGTATACGGCTCCACGGTGGCAGCCAGCTCGTCGAAGCCGAGAGTATGCGCGGTGACGTAGTCGTGATCGACCCACCCGCGAGTGATCAGTTCGCGGAGCAAGCCGTTCATCAGCGCGAGGTTCGTGCCGGGCAAAGGGGCCAGATGCACTCCCCCGGACTCCACCGCCGCCTCGGTCACCTTCGTGCGCCGAGGGTCGACTGCCACGATCACGGGACGGTCGGGCCCGTGCAACCGGTCCAGTACCCGCGTCCACAACACGGTCTGGGTCTCGGCCATGTTGTGGCCGAACAAGAACAGCGCGTCACACGAGTCGATGTCGGTGTAGCTGCCGGGCTGACCGTCCGAACCGAAACTCTCCTTCATCGCCGCAGCGGCCGTGGCGGTGCACAGCCGGGTGTTGCCGTCCATGTGCGGTGTCCCCAGGCCCGCCTTGCCGATCATCGCGAGGGTGTAGTACTCCTCCAAGAACAGCTGTCCGCTGGTGTAGAAGCTGTGTGACAGCGGCCCGACCTCGTCCAACAATTCCCGCGACCGCCGCACGATCAGGTTCATGGCGGTGTCCCAATCACTCTCCACCAGCTCGCCCCCACGTCGCACCAAGGGCCTGCGTAGCCGGTCCGTGTGGCTCCACTGCCAAGAACCGTAGAGGCCTTTGGGGCCCAGTCTCCCGTGGTTGACCACGTCACCCGCTCGCCCGCGGATTCCGACCATGCGATCGTCCTTGACCGCGATGTCGCAGGCACAGCCGTTGCTGCACAACACACACGCCGACTGCACCCAGCGGTCCACGTCCGACTCGGCCAGGCCGTCCTCCAGATGTAGATCGACCCGCACCGGCCAAGGCGAGTCTTTCGCATGTGGCGTGCGTGTACCCCAGATATCCGATACCCGGTCGGCCATACAGCTCCTTCGTCGTAGTCAGCGCGTGGATACCCATGGCGGCGACCACCGACGCACCGTGAGCGCGATCACGACGCTTGCAGACACCCGTGCGTAATGCGCAGAGAGCTCGGTGCGTTGCCCCTACTCGGTAGCCGCTGAACTATGTAGCCGGATCGGCCCGGCGTCGATCCGGACGCGGAACAACGAATACGGATAGCGGCGTAGGTCCTGACCGTTCTGATACTGCGCCTGGCGATGAAGTTGATTCGCCGTGAGGTACAGATAGCCGCCGGCGACCGACAAAGTGTCGGGCCAGAGTAGTCTGGCGTCGTGCACGACGGTCTCGGTGGTGCCATCCGGATTGCGTGCCATAACAGCGTTGTGTTCACCGTCGGTGTAGTAGATTCGCCCAGTGTCGTCGGTTTCCAAACCGTCGCCGCAACTTCCCTTGTCACCTTCATCGAGCACGGTCGCGGCTGCCTCTTCGTCCGTCAACGAACGATCCACCAACGCCTCGACCGACACACTCCACCATCGCCGGGATGCGAGTGGACAGTAGAAAAGACGAGATCCATCGGCGGAGATCGCTATTCCATCCGATCCCATCAGGACCGGTTTCGGCGGCCCGTCCGGCGGTCGTTCCAGGAAAAAACGGCCTTCGACGACCGGAACGAAGTGTGGTGGCCGCTCAGCCTTGGTGCTCGGATGGTCATGCAGTCGTCGGAATGCCTTGCCCGTAGCGAGGTCCACCACGATGAGACCGTTGGGGCCCTGGTCCGAAGAGTCGGTGATGAACGCATACCCGGCTTCACCACGGCGCAGGTCGAACCGGACATCGTTGAGGTAAGTGGTGTCCAAAGCGACGTCGGGATCAAAAACGATCTTTCGCACGACAGAGTCGCTGCTCAGATCGACACAGACCAGCTTGGGGCCGCCCGGTGCGGTCTTTTGCATCATCGGCGCACCGGTGTCGAGGATCCAGAGCCTGTCGTCCGGGTCGACGACGATGCTCTGCACGGATACCAGCGCGTTCGAGTCATCATCTCCCGATGGCGTGTTCCATGCCTCGTCCGGGAACGCAACGGGACGGCCGTCACGCAACTCGACCACGGTGGCCGGTACCTCGTCTCCCCATTTCGGGAAGTTGACGAAGATCCGTCCGGAGCGGGAGACACTGACTCCCGTGGGCATCGGCCCGTCGTCGAACGCGTGCACTGTCTCCAAGTGGCCGACCGCCTGATCGACAGGCTGAGTGGCCGCAGCATTCATCGAAAAAGCTCCTGACTGTGCGTGCGCCTTCAGCAGGACACATACCCGACCGAATCGCCGGAAAACGAAATATGGCGGCCGGCCCCGTACCGGCCCTGTCCTTAGTCCACAGTTGGACGGCCGGCGGCCCGTCCGGAGCGGCATAGCCGATGGCACGCACGTTTCGGCCCGTTTCCCACGGGTAGGTGGCCGGTGTGGCCGCCGAACGGACGGCCGAAAGCGGAGGTGACGACTATGCAGAACCTGCCATCCGTGTCGCTGGAGGAAGCGCGCGGGATCATCGCTGGAGGGGAACGCAAGGCACAGGAGATCGGACAGCCGGTCAACATCGCGGTGGTCGACGCGGGCGGCAATCTGGTCGCACATGCGCGGATGGACGGCGCCTGGGTCGGCAGTGTGGACATCTCCATCAACAAGGCCTTCACCGCCCGCGCCTTCGACATCTCGACCAGGGATCTCGCCGACAACGCGCAACCCGGTTCGCAGTTCTTCGGTATCCACGCCTCCAACAAGGGGCGAGTGATGATCTTTGCGGGTGGGATCCCCCTCCAGCACGATGGTCGGGTCGTCGGTGCCGTCGGTGTCAGCGGGGGAACCGGTGAACAGGATCAGGCCATCGCCGAGTCCGCTGTGGCCGCATTCCAGCCCGCCGAATGAACCGGGACTGCCACAGCCTTCGTCGCCCTCGACCGAGCTGGCGAACGGTTCACAGGCGATCCCCACACACCACCCTGCTCTGCGTCCGGTGCCCGTGGCCGGCGACATGGAAAGTCGTCGGCGGGGGTAGCCGTGTCCAGACCCGAGCGAGGAGGTGGCGATGCTGAAGAGGAATGTCGCTGACGGCATCCACTGTGTGGAGGACTCCTACGTCAACTGGTTCATCGTCGAGGGCGAGGACGGACTCACCATCGTCGACGCGGGATTGCCGACGTCGTGGGATTCGCTGCTACAGGCGCTGAGCGAACTGGGTAAACGACTCCTGGATATCAAGGCGTTGGTGCTGACGCACGGCCACTTCGACCATCTCGGGTTCGCGGAACGGTTGCGGTCCCAAGTGGGTGTGCCGGTCTACATCCACGACAACGATGTTCCCTTGACACGGCACCCACGCCAGTACGGCCGTGACCGTCCACTCACGTGGTACTTGTTGACCCAGTTCAAGGCGATGCCGATGGTCGCCGGGTTCGTGAAGAACCGCGCATGGTGGCCCAAGCCGATCAAGGAGGTGCGCCGCATCCGTGACGCCACGTTGCCGGTTCCGGGCTCCCCGCGGGTGCTGTTCACCCCCGGACACACATTGGGGCACTGTGCGTTCCATTTCCCGGAGCGGGACACGGTCATCTCCGGTGATGCCGTGGTGACGCTCAACCCCTACCGCGGCTCGTGGAAACCCCAGATCGTCTCAGGAGCGGCCACTGTGGACCCGGAACGTGCCTTGGAGTCGTTGGACGCGATCGCCGAAACAGGAGCGCGGACGGTGCTCACCGGCCACGGCGACGCCTGGACCGACGGCGCCGAACGGCTGGTCGAGCTGGCCCGTCGACGCGGCTCCTCCTGACTCGGGTTTGCAAAGGACGCCGAACCCGGCCTTTCAGTGCGGTTCGACGGCGGGAGCTCCACCGCGCCCTCGCCCCGCTCGGTGGCCGAGATCTCGGGGCCGACCTCGGTCACGACTCGTCGTTGCGCCGTTCCGTTGTGGTGATGCGAGTGACGGACTCAAGGGTCAGCTCGCGGCTATGGGGGCGACGGGCCAGCGCTCGATGCAGCGTCAATCCCTCGATGAGGGCGTCGAGCTGGCGGGCGGTGTCCGGATCGAAATGCTTCTCCAGGTGTCTGCGGCTGCGGCGCATCCATTCTTGGGTGAGTTCCCGGTATTCCGGCCGACGTGCGGCAAGGGTGTACAGCTCCTGGGTGAGCACGAGGTCACGCTGACGCCCCTCGGACAGAGCGTGCACGAGGTCGACCACGGCCGTTCGAGCTTGCTCACAGTCGGCCGCGGCGGAGAGGTATGTGTCGAAGACATCGACGATGTGGTCGGTGAAGCGGCGAAACGCCTCCCGCAGCAGCGCCTCGATACCACTGAAGTGGTAGGTCATCGACCCCAGAGGGACACCGGCGCGCGCGGCGATCTTCCGGTGGGAGACGCGTGCGAGGCCCTCCTCGGCGATGAGGTCGAGGGTGGCGGCGAGGATACGTTCGCGACGCTGCGGATCGGTTCGCCCCGTTGCCATGGCGACGAGCTCACAGATTCCCAACCGGCCGGACGGCACCGACACGACATCGAGCGGTCGACAGCACGGCCCGGTTCCCGCGGGCGAGATCGATTCGGCCGTCTTCGGTGAATACCACCGGTACACGGGCGAGGCTTGTCAGCGAAGCCTCCATGAGGTCGTCCGTCGACACGCATATGACCATACCCCCATAACGTACGGTCGTACGCTTCCGCGCGGCGGAGTCCGGGACCCCCGGCACGTCATTCACCACCGCCGTGGTCGCAGCGCCCCAGCGAACACCAACACCAGCAGCCCGGCGAAGGGTATTACCAACAGACCCACGCGAAGACTCGTCGCGTCGGCGATCAACCCCACGATCGGCGGGGAGAGCAGGAAACCCAGGCGCATGAGCCAGGAGACGATGGTCAACCCCAAACCGGGCTTGAGGCCGGGCAGTTCGTCGGCCTCGTGCATCGCGGCGGGCACCAATGTCGCCACCCCCAGCCCCGCCGCGGCGAAACCGAGGATCGTCCCGGGCACCGTGGTCACCGCGAGTGCCAGTCCCATACCCGTCGCGGCGATCAGGCCCCCGGCGCGGGCCACCGCGCGCTGACCGAAACGGTCGACGAGCCGGTCGCCGACCAGCCGCCCGACGAACTGGGCCCCCACCAAGGCGATGTAGCCGGAAGCCGCCACCGCCGCCGACGCGTGCAGCGAGCCGGAGAGATACAGGGCGGCCCAGGAGTTGCCCGCGTCCTCGACGAGAGTGCCGGCTGTGGCGATGAGGACCAACGCGAGCAACAGGTAGGCGGTGCGCAGGCCCGTGCGCTGCGGCGACTCGCGCCCCTCGGCGTCGGCTCTCGAATTCGGCTCCGTCTCGGGTCCGGGCAGGCAGAACCGCAAGGCGATGCATGCGGCGACCCCGAACACCACAGCGGAGATCGATAAGTGTTGTCCTCGGGGGAGGCCGAGCGCGATCGCCCCGGCCGCCATGGACCCGCCGGTGACGGCTCCGACAGACCAGATGGCGTGGAACGAGTTGATGATGGAACGTCCGTAACGACGTTGAACACGCAGACCGTGGGCGTTCTGCGCGACATCGGTGATCGCGTCCATCGCCCCGGCGAACAACAGCGCCCCGGCGAACAGCAACACCGAATCGGCCACCGCCGCCGCGATGATCGCTGCCCCGGTCAGCACGGTCCCGGCGACCGCCACCCGGGCCGAACCCGCCCGACGGACGAGCACCCCGGCCAGCAATCCGGCCGCGATGGCGCCCGTCGGAAACGCTGCGACGGCCAACCCGTAGACGGCGTTGTCGATGCCGAGATCCGCCTTGATCTCCGGGTACCTCGGCAACAGATTGGCGAACAGGGCGCCGTTGGTGAAAAACAGTACGGCGACGGCAACGCGCGCCCGCCGGTCAGCGAGAGCGGGCCGACGCGGTACATCAACAGTCATACGCGGAACCCTACAGACGGGAACGTACGAACGTACGCTCGCGCGTAACGCGGGACTCATCGCTGGCAGCCGATTCTTTCCGCGCCATGTTCAAGTCGTCGACACGGGGTAGTCACCAAGAAGACTCTTGCCCCGATCAGGGCCGATGGAACGGGAGGACCTGATGCGCATCGGATACAAGCTGGCCGCGGAAGCCTTCGGTCCGAACGAGCTGATTCGCCAGGCGGTCCTCGCCGAACAGGCGGGATTCGACTTCGTGGAGATGAGCGACCACTACCACCCGTGGCTCGACGTGCAGGGACACTCGTGCTTCGCATGGACGGCGCTCGGAGCCATCGCCGCGAGGACCGAACAGATAGACCTGGTGGTGGGTGTCACGTGCCCCACCGTTCGGTACCACCCCGCCATCATCGCTCAGGCCGCCGCCACGCTGGCTCTCGTGTCCGGCAACCGGTTCACCCTCGGTGTCGGCTCCGGCGAACGTCTGAACGAACACATCGTCGGCCCCGGTTTCCCCGAGACCGTGCGGGGACGCCACGAGCGGCTGCGCGAGGCGTTGGAGATCATCCGCCTGCTGTGGCGAGGGGGATACCGCTCCTACGAAGGCAGACACTTCACACTCGCCGACGCGCAGGTGTTCGACCTTCCCGAACAGCTCCCGGTGATCGCTGTGGCCGCTGCCGGGCCGAAAGCAGCGCGTATCGCCGCCGAACTCGGCGACGGACTGTTCGCCACGGAACCCAAATCCGAGATCACCAGCACCTACCACGAATCCGGCGGAACAGGGCCGAAGTACGGCGAGGTGCCGATGTCGTGGGCGACCGACGAACAGAGCGCGGCACGCGCGGCGCTGGCGACCTCCCGCTGGGCACTGACCGGCTGGAAGGTGATGAGTGAATTGCCCAACCCGGCGAACTTCGAGGCCGCGACCACCATGGTGCGGGAGGAGGACATCACCGCAGCCATGCCGTGCGGTCCCGAGCCCGACCGCTACATCGAGTCGGCACGTACCTATCTCGACGCCGGTTTCGACCACCTCGTCCTGCAGAACAACGGTCCGGACCCGGACGGATTCATCGACTTCTTCCGACGGGAACTCGCCCAACCGTTGCGTGACCTCGCGCCGGCCATGGCGGGGTAGTCGACCGCCATGGCCGACTCACCGGCCCACTCGGCTCAAGGCCCGTCTTATCGAGGACGATACGGATTACACAGCCGTCTTTCACCCCGCTCGATGGCACTGCAGCGGTACGTTCGGTACGTCCGCGACGGCGACCTGTGAACACACTCTGCGTGGCCGATTGTTCCGAGCTCACAGCGGCCGCTGTGGCCAGCTCAATCGTGGCCATCGCAGCAGCGCCGTGTTCGTGACCACTCCACACATTTCGCCCTCCCTCCAGTGCGAAGCGGTCATTACTCGACGAGCTGAGCGGCGAGCGAGGAGAACGACAGTGGCCCCCTGGCGAAGTTGGTCGAACGCTAGGCTCTTGATCACGAGCGAAAGCGGTCGTCAGCGATGTCACGGACCGCCCTCGGTCGAAGCGCTCTTCACCACGGCAACGGAGGCCGGTCCGGTCCGCGCCGTCGTGCATACCGCCGGAGTGAGCCCTCAGATGGGCTCGGCCGAGTCCATCGTGCGGATCAACGCACTCGGTACAGTCCACCTCACCGAGACATTCCTCGCATTCGCCGGTCAGGGCGCTGCCCTCGTCAACGTCGCGTCGATCGCGGGCCACCTGTTCCCTCGACTCCTCGTCCCCACTCGGAGCTCCCGGCTCGCACTGACCGATCCGGCGACGTTTCTCGGCAAACTGACGTGGTCCACACGCCTAGCTCCGCAAGCGATGAGGCCGGGACTGGCCTACTCGCTCAGTAAGAACTTCGTCATCTGGTACTCCCAGCGGAGGGCGACTGCATTCGGTGCGAAGGGAGCGCGGATCCTGTCCGTTTCGCCGGGGTCCTTCGACACCGAGATGGGCAGACTCGAAGAGAAGAGCGGGTCGGGACGGTTGCTCGACCACGCAGCTCTCCACCCGTGACTCCCCCCACCGTCGGGTCGTCACCGGCGCCTGCGCACGGTCAGCAGAACACAGCTTCGTGGAAGCTGCCCGTAGCAATCGCCGCAGCAGTGACCTTCCTGTTGATCGGCGCGCTGAGCGGCAATGACGACTCTACTCCGAACACCGAGGCCGCCGACGACTACACCCTGAACACGGCGGCCAGCACGACGACCACTACAGAGCCGACAACGACAACGACAACATCAACGACCACCGCGACTACGACGGAAGAAACCTCGGAATCAGCCGGCACAACGCGGCCGTCCGAACCGGAATCGACGGAAAGGTACATCCCGCCGCCTCCTCCAGAACCCGAGCCCGAACCACACCCGGACTGCGACCCCAACTACAGCGGCTGCGTTCCCGTCGCAAGCGACGTCGACTGCGCAGGCGGCAGTGGCGACGGCCCCGCATATGTCAGCGGACCGATCAGAGTGATCGGCAGTGACATCTACAGACTCGACCATGACAACGATGGCATCGCCTGTGAATAGCGACCGCTGCTGAACTCCCTCTTCCTTCGCACGGAGCCCGGCATCGTACGAGGTACTGGAGAAAGTCGGATACGGCACCGTCTCCTGTTCGTGCCTGTGTCCTAGTCTGTTCGGACGGGCCCGGTGGGGACTCAAGTCCGTTCGAGTCCGGTCACGCCCGGGACGTCGACACGTCCGTGCGAAAGCCCCCACACTGCCACCGACAGTGCCGCGCTCACCGGCGTGAATCCGATTCTCAGCAAACTGGCGTTCCGGTAATCGAAAGGCGTGCCGACGCCGCGTGGCTCGGTTCCGCCCTACTCGAAAGTGTGCTCGCGTGGCGGCTGCCTCGCAGAACTCGCCGAGCGCACAGTGCGTTCGTTCACCGGTACGCCGGTTGCTCGGCGTTGGGGTCGGCCGGCACCACATCGAGCCGGGGGTCGGCGACGAGCCGGTCGATGGCGTCGGCGTCAGCACCGATTCCCGCCCAATGCGGGTCGACGTCGTTGGCCACGCACCACGCGTGGTCTGCGGTCCATGCGAACGCGGTGTGGGTGATGTCGAGCCGCGGCTGGTCAGGCCATCCTTCGGGGACGCTCCACATTCCGGCGTCCGACAACGGCCCTTGAAAGAGGTAGTACGAACGGTGCGGCACGCTCACCAGCGGTCCGGGCAGCCGGGACCGCACAGCGTGCTTCGGCAAACGTGTCGGTTGAGCTCGTGGATCCGGATTCGCGGCGGCGGCCATGTCTTCGACGGGACCGGGAGAATCAGGCATGACGATGTCGCCGGTGCCGTCCCAGAGGCAGAAGTAGCACTCCTGCGGGGTGCGGGTGTGCTCCGCCAGCACATCGAACAACGTTCGCAGTTGCTCGGACTCGTCGTTGACCACGTTGGCGTCGAACTCCTGCTGGCCCTCGTGCGTGGGATCGGAAACGAATCGCAACCTCGCGTATGCGGCGAAACCGGAGGGTCCGAAGGAAACCAACCGCGGCCACGGAACCTCGCTTTGCGCGATCCATCGAAAGGGCGAGGCGCCATCGCACATAGTCAAAGCCACACGAACACGGTACCGCGATACCTCTGAAGGCATCCCCTTCCAGCCTTGCGATTCAAGGGGGAAACCCCATTCGTCGAGTGTGTTCTCCCCACCGGCACGGTGTCGCCCGGAACGCCGGGCGCACCGGAAGGTGCGCCCGGGTTCGACGATCTCAGCCCGCCGGTCAGTCCACGGGGTCGCGGGGAGGACCGGACAGAACGTCCGTGCCGTGCAGGGTCGATTCGGCCGGCGGGTTCAGCAGATCGGAGTCCGCCTCGAGGTACTGCCTGGTTTCACGGGCGATCAGTCCGGCGCACAACACCAGCCCGATCAGGTTGGGCAGTGCCATCAGACCGTTCATCACATCGGAGAAGGCCCAGACCAAGCTTAGTTCGGTCGTCGCGCCCACCAGGATCATCACGGTGAACACCACCCGGTACGGCATGACCCCCTTGATGCCGACGAGCCGTTCCATACAACGCTCGCCGTAGTACGCCCACCCCAGAATGGTCGAGAAAGCGAAGAACACCACGCCCGCGGTCACGACGTAGTGGCCCCAATCGCCGGGCAACCCGCGAGTGAAGCCTTCCGCCGTCATCTCCGCACCCTCGATACCGGATTCCCAGGCGCCCGTCATGACGATCACCAGGCCGGTCATCGAAACGACGATGATCGTGTCGATGAAGGTCTGCGTCATCGACACCATGCCCTGCCGAACCGGGTGCCGCGTCTGTGCCGCAGCGGCCGCGATGGCCGCCGAACCCAGGCCGGACTCATTGGAGAAGATCCCGCGGGCGACACCGTATTGCAAGGCGATGATGAACGTCGAACCGAGGAAACCACCCGTGGCCGCGGTCCCCGTGAAGGCGTCACTGACGACCAGCGCCAACGCCGCCGGAACATCGTTGATGTTGAGCAGCAGCACAGCCATGCCGCCCAGAACATAAACGATGATCATGATGGGCACGAACGCGGCGGTCACCTTACCGATCGACTTGATCCCCCCGAGGAGGACAGCGCCGGCGGCGATGGTGATGACGACGCCCGTCACCCAGGACGGGATACCGAAAGAACCCTCCACCGAGGCGGCGACGGTGTTGGACTGCGTCATGTTGCCGATGCCGAAGCTCGCCACGACCGCGAACACCGCGAACACGATGCTGAGCACGAGTCCGAACCGATTCGGAATGGCCTTCGCCAGGTAGTACTGCGGCCCTCCGGACATCTCTCCACGCGCGTCCTTGGTGCGGAACCGCACCGCTAGGAAAGCTTCCGAGTACTTCGACGCCATGCCCACCAACGCGGTGACCCACATCCAGAACAACGCGCCGGGACCGCCCAGGTAGATCGCGGTCGCCACACCGGCGATGTTCCCGACACCGACGGTGGCGGCGAGCGCGGTGGTCAGCGCCTGGTAATGGGAGACGTCACCGTCCGCATCCGCGTCCCGGCGTTTGATGAGCGCAAGCTTCAGCGCCGGAGCGAGCTTGCGGAACTGGACCCCGCCCAACCGGATCGTCAGATACAGGCCCGTGCCCAGCAGCAACGGGATGAGGAGGAACGGCCCCCACACCACACTGCTGACCTCGTCGAGGAACTCCTCCATATCGACTCCCTTGTCAGCTCGTCATGAGCAAGGCCGACAGAATAAAACGACGAGTCCCTCCATCGGGTGAAGGGCATCACTTTGTGCACGGAGAGTCGTCAATGCCACTCGCCGCCGTGATGTCGTGGAAGCCTCCGCGCGTCGAACTCGCCGGACCTCTCCCCCGCCTCCCGAGAACGCCCGCAGCCCGGATGCG